>RCNQ01000137.1 GCA_003731675.1 Bacteroidetes/Chlorobi group bacterium ChocPot_Mid | reverse complement strand
CTGAACCCGGCTCTTTCAAAGACAGGCAAATCTTTGAATTCAATCCACATCAGTTAATCGAGGGAACTTTAATTGCAAGTTATGCAATGGGTGTCAGAACAGCTTACATCTACATTCGTGGAGAATACCAGAAATGGCAAAAAATCTTGCAGACAGCAATTGATGAAGCTTACGATAGAGGTTTACTTGGAGATAAACTTGAAAAAAGTCTGAAAGAACAATTAAACATTGATTTTCGCTTGGATTTTTATATTCACTCCGGTGCTGGTGCTTACATCTGTGGTGAAGAAACATCGCAAATGACTTCAATCGAAGGTGATAGAGGATATCCAAGAATTCGCCCACCTTTCCCTGCACAAAGCGGATTGTGGAAGAAACCAACAACTGTTAATAATGTTGAAACAATTACAAACATACCCAAAATTATCGAAATGGGTGGTGAAGCTTACTCAAAAATAGGAGCACCTGGTCACCCCGGAACACTTCTTTATGGTGTCAGCGGTCACGTTAACAAACCCGGTGTTTACGAATTGCCTTCCGGTACTTTATTGACTGATATTATTTATAACGTATGCGGTGGAGTCCGAGGAGGAAAGAAAATTAAAGCAGTCATACCAGGTGGCTCATCAATGCCTCCTCTCAGAGGTGATGAAATCGAAGGAGTACGTATGGATGAGGAATCCCTCAAACCACTTGGCACTCACATCGGAACAGGTGGAATTATCGTAATGGATGAAGATACTGACATTGTAAAAGTTATGCTTAGATTAATCCACTTCTACCACCACGAATCCTGTGGACAATGCACTCCCTGCCGTGAAGGTTGCGGATGGCTCGAAAAAATTCTTAAAAGAATTAACATGGGTGAGGGTTCATTAAGTGATATTGATTTAATGCTTT
Organism: Bacteroidetes/Chlorobi group bacterium ChocPot_Mid; assembly: GCA_003731675.1. Lineage (GTDB taxonomy): Bacteria > Bacteroidota > Ignavibacteria > Kapaibacteriales > UBA2268 > ChocPot-Mid. Next base: position 3,092 of record RCNQ01000137.1, on the reverse strand, counting down.
CAGTTGCACAACAAATCGAGGGCAATACAATTTGTGCATTAGGTGATGCGGCGGCTTGGCCTGTTAAAGGTGATTTCTCACCGGTTATGGGTGGTTTTGTCAATAAATTCCGCGATGAATTTGAAAAGGCAGTCAAAGAAAAACGTACTTTCAGAGCTCCTAACATAGTTCACGGAAGAAGAAATACAGCTGAGACACTGGTTCAAACTGCTTAATTTAATTAATAAATTATCTTCTGAAAAATTGTTTTTTGTAATATGAAAAATATGTTAACAACAATAGAAATTACAAAAATTAAACAAAATTTTAGAACCAAGTTATCTCAATTTGTTCAAACTTTAAAAACTCAAGTTTCAACTGAATCGAACGAGTGGACAATCAAAGGTTTTATTGATATTTTTAAAAATATTTACACGATTTCTGCAGATACAAAAATTATCTCTAAAATCTTAGAAATTCATATTTTACCTAAACTTCTTCAATTTGCATCTGATAATAATTATAAAATAATTTTAGCTGACCATCAAAATTACTATCCTGACCTTTCCTTTGTCGAAATTGAAAATGAAAATATTAAGTTTGCCATAGACTTAAAAACGACTTACCGTAAACCTGAAAATCCGGAATTTTGCAATGGATTTACACTTGGTTCTCACGGGGAATATTTCGTTAACAGAACAAGTAAAAAAAACATACAATTTCCCTATAACGATTATTTAGGACATTTTTGTTTAGGTATAATCTATTCGAGAACTACTTCTAATACTATCAGCGAACTCTCAATACATCCAGTGTCAAAGTTAAAATCAATTGTTTCGGTTATTAATGACTTTGAATTCTTTGTATGTGAAAAATGGGAACTGGCAAGTGATAGAAGCGGTTCAGGCAATACTGCAAATATAGGGAGTATTACTAAAATTGAAGATATAATTTTAGGTAATGGATTGTTTAAAAAACTTGGAGAACATATTTTCGATGATTACTGGATGAACTACGGAAAAATTACTATAAGAGATAAAACAGGTAAAGAAATAAAAATCAGAAACCTTCATGATTTTCTTTTGTATAGAGGAATTGATACTAATAAGATAAATAAGAAAGGAAGACAATGAAGATTTTTGTACCACCTATTAAATGTCAGGGAATAAAAACAAAATTAGTTCAGTGGATTAAAGAAAATCTTACAGAATTAAAGTTTGATACATGGATTGAACCTTTTATGGGTTCCGGTGTTGTTGGTTTTAATGTTAGACCACACAAAGCTGTTTTTGCAGATATAAATCCACATCTGATTAATTTTTATAACTCTATCAAAAACGGTTCAATAACTTCAGGAATAGCAAGAAATTTCCTTGAATCCGAAGGTGAGAAATTAGCAAAAGGAGGACAAAAATATTATAACGAAGTTAGATTGAGGTTTAACAATTCTTTTCATTCATTGGACTTCTTATTTTTAAATAGATCTTGTTTCAATGGAATGATTAGATTTAATAAAAACGGAAAATTTAATGTCCCTTTCGGACATAAACCAAATAGATTTTCTAAAGCATACATTACAAAAATTACTAATCAAATTGATTATATTCATCAGGCATTAAATATTTTTGATTGGACTTTTGTTTGTCAAAATTTTGATATTACAATTAAGAATGCAAATAAACATGATATTATTTATTGTGACCCGCCCTATTTGGGGAGACATGTAGATTACTTCGATTCTTGGGATGTTCAAAACGAAAAAGATTTATACGATTATTTGAGTAACTTCAAAGGCAAATACATTTTATCTACTTGGCATAGTAATCGATTCAGGACTAATGAAGAAATAAATAAATATAATAAGAACAATATTTTAACTAAAGAACATTTTTATTATGTCGGAGCTTCTGAAAAAAATCGAAATACAATAACTGAAGCATTGATTTTAAATTACTCTCCATTACCTAATAAAAATATAATTTACCCAAAGATTACTGCTAATCAATATAGATTATTTGAACCAAAAGTTAAATATTTAAAAAAAGAAAACTAAGTCTGAAATGAATTTATTATTTAATTAACAGCGAAACAAATGTAAAAAAAGTTAGAATAAAATGAAATCATATTTCAAATATCTGCTCTTGCTTATTATTATTGCAATAATTATTCCTCCAGTTTTTTCAGGAGAAAATACTATGACCATCAAAATTACCAGCACTGCTTTCAAGGAAGGTGAGATGATTCCTTCAAAATATACTTGCGATGGTGAAAATATCTCACCACAAATCGCATGGACAAATTTCCCGGATAAAACTAAGTCTTTTATCCTCATCTCCGATGACCCCGATGCTCCCATGGGTACATGGGTTCACTGGGTTGTCTATAACATCCCCGCAAATGTATCTGAACTGAAAGAGAAATTCCCAAAAGATGCGAAATCGGACGATGGTACTATGCAAGGTACAACCGACTTCAAAAGAATTGGTTATGGAGGTCCCTGCCCACCATCGGGTACGCATAGATATTACTTCAAAATCTACGCTCTCGATACAATCTTAAAAGTTAAACCAGGACTTACAAAAAATGAAATCCTGAATGAGATGCAGGGACATATCCTCGCCGAAGGACAATTAATGGGGAAATACAAAAGAAAATGAGATACTGAGGATTTAGACATCAGCATATTATAATTAAGAAGTCATTATTATTATTTATGGTCTGGTCCCAAGACGGGCATTAATATTTATTCCATGTTCCTTAATCATCAAAAGAAAATCGTGGAGATTTGTAAAAGTTGAATCCAATCTATTTGCAAAATTTTTATCATAAACCAATTTGCCAACAACTCCATCTGATTTCTTAATATCCTTGGAAAAATCACTCAGCTCGTTTATCAGTGAATTAGCATTAGCAATTGCACCATCTGTGTTCTTCAGCAATTTCCTTGTATCATCGAGTGTCATATCCAACTTGTTGACTAAATTATCTGCTTTTGGTTCGTATTTATCAATAGCCATCTTCAATTCAGTCGCAACAATTTTCAGATTTGTTACAGCTAATTCAAGGTTACCTATATTTTTATTAACAAACAGGTTTAAAGACTCTACCATTTG
>RCNQ01000359.1 GCA_003731675.1 Bacteroidetes/Chlorobi group bacterium ChocPot_Mid | reverse complement strand
AGGGAAAATCAATAATGCCTCTTCGTTAAACTTAGCAATTCTCCCTGGCTTATCCTATGATTTACCTTTGAATAATGAAAAAAATATTACTCTTGGATTAGAAGCATTTTATTCAATAGGTATTCTTCCAATAGTATTTTCCGATGAAGTAAAGAAATGGACAGCAAATTCTTTACGATTTGGTTTTACGCTTAAATATTCACCTTTACAAAAGGAGACTATATTTAGGAATGATACTTTGATTAAAATTGATACCATAATTATTGAATCTAATATTGCAAAGGAAGTTGAATTTAAAAAAGGGAAAGAAATTATTAGGTCAGAAGTTGAAGAATATAGCAATTATTATTTTACTCATTACTTTGTTTCCCGAACAGACACCTTAATAAAAAAATTAAAACAAGAATTATCCTGTGATATTTCAGCAGTAGGTGTTCAGGAAGACGGCACTGAGACACCACTACCTTATATAAAGATGGAGGAATTTATCTCGAATAAATTACAACCACTTCTTAACTATATCTTTTTTGAAGAAAGCTCTTCATTACTACAAAATAAATATATCAAACTCAACCGAAGTCAAACAAAGCAATTCGACGAAAATAAACTTTTCCAGGATTCAGTCCTCGGTGTATATTACCATATTCTTAATATCATCGGTTCAAGAATGAAAAGATATCCAAAAGCAGTTTTAAGATTAGTCGGATGCAACGATGGATATACATCAGAAAAAAACAACTTGGAATTATCAAGAAAACGGGCAGAGACACTCAAAGAATATTTTATCAAAGTATGGGATATTGAACAGGAAAGACTTAAAACTGAGGCTCGTAATTTACCTGAGAAACCTTCAACACCTATTGAACAATTTGAGAAAATTGAGGAAAATCGTCGTGTCGAATTATTATCTGATGAATATGAAATTGTCAAGCCAGTTTTTATGTCTGATACTGTCAGGATTGTAGAAATCCCGAAAATAAGATTCAGACCCAAAGTGAATCAAGATGTACAAATCAAAAATTGGATGGTTTTTGTCAGACAAAAAGAGGATACACTAAGAACTTGGCAATTTAAAGGAGCATTAAATAGCTTTGACTGGGATTTTACCAAGGAACCTAATTCAATGCCCAGATACAATTATCCTATCATTTACAAACTTTTTATTGAAGACCAAAACTCTGACAAAGCTTCAACACTGGAGAAATTTATCGAAATTGACAATATATCCGTTTCCCAAAAAAGAAATGAAAAAAGAAGAGATATAGTTTATGAAAAGTACAGTTTAATTCTTTTCGATTTCAATAAATCTGATATATCGTGGACAAATAGTAAGATAATTGATTTCATTAAAACAAGATTAAAAAACGAATCAATTGTAAATATTACAGGTCATACTGACAAAACAGGTGATGACGATTACAACTTAAAGCTATCTGAAGCAAGAGCTAAAAAAACTCTTGAAGTCATTGGCAAAAAAGATGCAACGGCTCAAGGGTTTGGTGAACAGAACTTACTTTATAACAACAATTTACCTGAAGGGAGATTCTACTGCCGTACTGTCAATATTGAAGTTGAAACTCCCGTCAGATAATATAAAAAATTAATGGATGTATTTAGACAGTGTTTTCTCTAAGTCATCACCGCGTAAATTATTCTCCATTTCTAATATTTTTCCATCAGGTCCAATCAACATAGGTTTTGGTACGGCAGTAACTTCAAAAAAAGCAACCATTTTACTTTTCCAAACACCCTCTGAAAAAGAATGTAACCAAGGCATTTTCCATTTACCATTTCTAAATTTCGCCACGTCTTCTTTCTTTGCATCAATCGAAATGCTTAATATTGTAAAATTTTTATTTTTGAATTTCTCATATGCTTTATGAAGATGTTCCATCTCACCGACACAAGGACCACACCAAGTTGCCCACATATCAATTAAAACATATTTCCCTTTTAAATCCGCAGAACTTATCATTGTACCGGGTTTATCCAGATTCTCAATAGAAAAATCCGGTAATATTTTACCAATAACTATTTTTTTATCAGGAGAATACTCCTTTCTTGCCATTTTTGTAGCCTCGCAATCAGGGAATTTTTTTAATAGTAAGTTATAATATTTCATTGCTATATCATTACGCTTTTGAGCCATGTAATGACCGATTAATTCATAAAGAACACCTGCTCTGACATCTTTTGATGGATGCTCCTCTGTCAATGCTTTAATTAACTCTTCACGGTATTTCTTATCTTTGATTACTGTAATTGCCGGCACATAATTAAAATATTGGCTTTCCCAAATTGCACGATTATATCCTATACGACTGAAAAATGATTTAATCAGTTCCTGATTGGGGTTCTTTGCTTTATAAGCATAAATAACGTATTTACTACCTATAAAAAGTTTGGTCCTTACATCATTTTCTTTTTCCCATAAATCTGAAAGTCTTGTATTCATAAACTCATAATAATTCATCACATTCCCAGATTTACGATATTCATTCAATGCTTCCAGTGAATAATCAGATAACTTACTTTTTATTTCAAAATAGTGATTTAAATTCTTGTCTTTTGAAGTAATCTCAACTTTAGAATCAGGGAATTGCATCATTTGTGGCTTGAATGTAATATTAATCAAAGAATCCTTTGAGACAATAAAAGACCTGTAATCACCACCACCATCATAAACGAAGCCGTCTTGTTGAGTCCCATTAATGCTTCTTTCTTCCTCCAAAGCACCTAATACCTGATAAAACAAAGTATCTGATTTATTTGGTACAGTGGCTGTAAAAGAGCCATCAGCATTCTTTTTCATTGTAATACAGTTTTCAGTAAAAGAATAATTATTAAAATTGCCGATTAACTTCAATTCATTTATTTCCTTTTTCAACTGATAAGGCTTTAATTTGATATCTAATTGAATATCTTCATTGCATCCGACATTAAAGATTTCGACAGAACTTCTAAAATGATTGACTCCAGTAAACTCCAACTCAATTATATCAGCAGACTTAACAGGTATTGAAAATTCACCCGATTTCCCAATATCTTTTGATTCCCTAATTTTATTTTTTCCAATAATATTGATATGAACATGGGATAATTCCATAGGTTTTCCATCATAACCTAATAAAGTACCTCTGATATGGAAAGCGATATCTCTTTTAGGTGTTAAATCTTCCGAAGAACATGCGACCAATATTGTTGCAATAATTAAAGTTAATAAAAGTTTCAGTTTCATAATATTCCTTTCTTTGATATAAATTATTTTCTAAATTATGAATTTTAATGGATATTCTAAAAGAAATTCTAAAAATCATGGTCAATTAATAATAAAATAATATTTTATTCGGATTTTTTTTTTAATTTTATAGATAAGCTAAATTATTAGTTTGTAAAAAAGTGATAATCTTTACTTAAATTAGATAAAAAATAATTTTCAATAATAAATAAATTGGGGATTTTATGAAGCGTTTAATTTTCTTATCAGTATTTTTAATTTTAAATCAGCTACTTTTAAAGTCAGCTGGTCTCGAATACGAAATGAAAACAATAGGGACACATGATGATGAAGTCCTCGGTGTTTTCGTAAACGAAAATGATTCGAAAGTAGCTACTTGCAGTCTTGACGAGACAATTAAAATTTGGTCTCTACCTGCAGGAAAGGAATTGATGCAACTTAAGGGACATTTCGGACAGGTAAACAATATTTCATTCTCTGGAGATGATAAATATCTCGTAAGTGGTTCAGGTGATTTAACTGTTCGTATCTGGGATGTCCAGACAGGTCAACAACTAAAAGTATTAACAGGTCATACAGACCAGGTTATTGGTGTTTATTTTAGTCAGCAAGATGGTTCGTCACTTGTTGCAAGCACAAGTTTCGACAGAACTGTAAAACTTTGGGACTATAAACTCGGAACAGAAATAAAAACACTCAGGGAGCACAACGACCCGACAAATAATGTTGCTTATAGTTATGACGGGAAATT
>RCNQ01000136.1 GCA_003731675.1 Bacteroidetes/Chlorobi group bacterium ChocPot_Mid | reverse complement strand
CCTATGTGAATTCGAAAGAGAAATTTTCTAAGGAGCTTGGGTATAAGTCAATCGTGCTACGAAAAAGTGCAGATGTAACGGAAGAAGAAGTATTGAAAATTGTAAGGGATTGGAACAATGACCCGACGATTCACGGTATTCTTGTGCAATTGCCTTTGCCGAAACATATCAACGAGAACAAAGTAATTATGTCTATATCTCCATTGAAAGATGTTGATGGATTTCATCCCGAAAGTTTCGGTCGTTTGGTTATTGGTCTTCCTGGGTTTGTTCCTTGTACTCCTGCTGGAATAATGGAAATGTTGAAGAGGAGCGATATCAAGGTGAAAGGTAAGCATGTTGTGGTAGTTGGCAGGAGCAATATTGTTGGTAAGCCGATTGCGAATTTGCTTTACCAGAAAAATCCTGATGCAAATGCAGTAGTTACAATTTGTCATACAGGTGCCGATGATATTAAGAAGTATATCAGGGAAGCTGATGTATTGGTTGCGGCGGTAGGAGTTCCCGAGATGATTAAAGGTGAAGATGTTAAGGATGGAGTCGTTGTGATTGATGTTGGTATCAATAGGGTAGATGATTTGAGTAAGTCGAAGGGATATCGAATCACCGGGGATGTTCATTTTGATTCTGTGAAAGAAAAAGCATCTGCTATAACACCAGTACCCGGTGGAGTTGGATTGATGACAGTAGCTATGCTAATGAAGAATACATATTTGTCAGCTTCAGGTGAGCTTTTCGGATGAGGAAGAAAGATTCCAGAGTAGAAATTATTTTTGAAGATGATGACATTGTAGTTTTGTCAAAACCTGCGGGAGTATATACAATTCCGGACAGGTATGACAAAACGGCTTTCAATTTGTATGATTATTTGAATACAAAATATGAAAAGATTTATACGGTTCATCGTTTGGACAAGGATACAAGCGGAGTAATGGTATTTGCAAAAAATGCAGAATCGCACAGGAATCTGAATCAGCAGTTTTCAGAGCAAAAAGTAAATAAGAAATATCACGTAGTATTGACGGGAGTGTTGCGTCAGGACGAGATTGATATTGACATTCCGATATCGGAAAATCCGAGTAAGAAGGGGCTTTCGATGCCTTCGGCAAGGGGGAAGGAATCATTGACAAAATTGAGAGTATTAGAGAGATTCAGGATGGCGACCTTTTGCGAATGCAATCTGGTTACCGGGAGGCATCATCAGATAAGGGTACATTGTTCAGCAATAGGTTTTCCCTTGCTAATAGATGAGCATTACGGGAATAACATAGAATTTTATTTGTCTTCGATAAAGCGGAGATATAATTTAAAAAAGAAGACAGAGGAAAAACCGGTAATGGATAGGATAACGATGCATGCTTATGAGCTGGGTTTCAAACATCCGAGGACGGGTCAAGAAGTTAGTTATAGGAGCGAGTATCCGAGGGATTTTTCGGCATTGTTGCAGGTTTTGCGGAAATATTCAGCATTACCTGATTATTCAGTTTACAGGGAAAAGACTCATCAAGAGTGAAGAAAATTGATATTTGTTTGTGCTCCCTGGGGGGTCTTTCCACTTCGTGAATTGATAATTAACAATGAACAATTGACAATTTTCGTTGTCATACATTTTCGGCAATCTGTGGTCTGTTCTGTTGTATCCATTTTACGTTCTATATTTTACATTAAAAAGCGTGTCATCAAGTGGTTTGTTATCTGGAAGTCTTTTGTCAATTCAAATATATTTCTTGTACGTCTTCAAAAATTTTTGAACAAAATTTATAAATCAACTTAGATTGTTTTTTATGAAATAAACATAAATTAATTATAATACAAATTATACCATTTTGGTATGGTTTTTTTGGAGTTAGACATTTAAATATAATGTTTCTATAGAATAGTTTAGGTTTATCTGATGATATTAGTTTTCAGATTGGTGATTTGCAGATGTTAGTCGAGAATGGAAGTCGGAATAATCTAATTTTCAAATTAAAACTAAAAGATTATTTTGAGAGTATCTTTAATTTTAACAGTAAAGAAAGTTTAATAGTATTTAGATAAAATCTTTTCGTAGTCATCTTTACTGTTCATGTTCAAGAAAATATTCTGATTGTAGCCATGGAGTTTTTCAATATTTTCAATAATTGTAACTTGAACCTGATTTAGTAAATTATGAACTTTGCATTTTCTTTTAGATTGCTGAGTTTCACGCGTCTCTTGACTTTCGTCATTTCTAATAATGCTTTCAATAATTGGTAATAACGATTTGCAGTAAACACCGCATAATTGCTGAATATATGAGTCGGCTCTTGGAACGGTAATTTGAGAACTTGAAGGATATTCAAGAATACTAATTATCATTTCTTTGTTCATTAAGGGAATATCACATGAGATTATAAAGTTTTTTTCTGTTTGGCTGTTAAATAATCCTGAGTGAATACCAGCAATAGGACCAACATTTTTAAAAATATCTTCGAAGAGTTTTAAATTTAAAAAACCATAAAGTTCAGGTTCATTTGTGATTATTATTACTTCATTAAAAATAGAATGCATCATGGAAACTAATTTTTCGATAATTGTCTGTTGCCCAATTTTTAAAAAGGATTTATTTTCACCCATTCTGGTGCTTTTACCGCCAGAAAGAATAATACCAGTTATATCATTAAACATTCTACCAATTCTCCTTCATTCATTTCTGTAAGTTCAGATGGAAAAACAAACATGCAATCAGCATTGCTCAAAGTGGACATTGTTCCTGAGGATTGCGAACCTGCGCTTTCGACTATATAGTGTTTGGTGAAACTATCGAATGATAATGTGCCCAATATGAAATGCATTCTTTCATCACTTTTTTTAATTCTGCTTTTTAATTTTGCTTGAAATATTTTTGTTGATTCGACACCGAAATATTGCAATAATGGATTCTTTACGAAAAGTCTGAAATTAACATAAGAAGATAGTGGATTTCCCGGAAGACTGAAAATTGGAATAATTTTATCTTCTTTTCTGTAAGTACTAAGTAAAAATGGTTTACCCGGTTTAATTTTTACTTTCCAGAAAATGATTTCAGCACCTAATTCTTTCAGTATTTCCTGTATAAAATCGTATTTACCGACAGAAACACTTCCGGTGGTAACTAACAAATCAATATCAGAGTTGAATGCCTTATAAATGTTAGTTTTAATTTCTTCTTTTATATCTTTGCAAAATCCAAAATCAATTGGATTCATGTTCATCTCTTTAATTGAAGCAATGAAAGAAGCCAAATTTGATGAACGGATTTGTGCGTCATTCGGTTTCTCATCAATCGGTACTAATTCGTTTCCTGTTGTTAGGACTCCGATATTCAATCTTCTGTAAACCTTTAAATTGGATTTTCCGCAGGCAGCTGCAATGCTAATATTATTTGATTTAATTAAAGTACCTTTCTTAATAGCGACAGAACCCAGCAATAAATCTTCACCAATTAATCTTGTGTTCATACCCTGAGAAATTTTTGTATCGTTCGATATTTTTATTTCGTTATTCTCAGCTATTATTTTTTCTATTGGAATAACAGTATCAGCCCCTGAAGGTAATTTTGCACCTGTCATTACTGAAACAGCAGAATCATCATTTAAATCAAAATAATTATTTGCACCGGCTGGCATTTCTCCTATCACATTCCATTTTTTGATTAATGGATTGAATTTAATTGCATAACCGTCCATAGCAGAATTATTGAATGGTGGCAGATTGATATCAGCAATAATATCTTCTGCTAAGATTCTTCCGATAGAATTAATAAGTTCAACTTTTTCAGTTTCTTTAGGAAGAACTTTTAAAACATTCTTGATTTTATCAAGTGCTTGTTCGTACAGTAACATAAAAAATCCTTATAAAATAATTATTAAATCATTGACTTTAATCATACCACCCTTAATCACTTTAGCAAAAATACCTTCCCTAGGCATAACACAATCACCAGCAGTTTTAAATATAGCACATCTTGTATGGCATTCCTTCCCTATTTGAGTAATTTCAACAATACAATCTTCACCAATTTTTAGGTTTTTCCCTACTGGAATATCAGGTAAAGAAATGAACTCTGTAGTGATATTTTCAGCAAAAATTCCGGGATTCAAATTATCTAAACCCTTATCTTTGAGTTTATTTATACTTTCCAAAGCTAACAGAGACACTTGCCTGTGCCAGTTACCGGCATGAACATCTCCTTGGATACCCCAGTTTTCAATTAGCAAAGCAGAGTCAACATTCGATTTTGGTATTCCCTTTTTCTTACTTATTGAAATCGCTTTAATTTTACCGTTCATTTTATTACTTCATTACTCACTAATATAATTTCCACTTTTACCACCAGTTTTCGACAATAATTTAATATTTGTAATAGTCATTGTTTTATCTATAGCTTTACACATATCATAAACAGTAAGTGCTGATAATGATACAGAAGTAAGGGCTTCCATTTCAATACCTGTTTTGTCATAAGTTTTTGCTAATGAAAAAATTTTAATCGAATTATTATTTATATCGGGTATAAATTGGATGTCAATATGGTCAATGAAAATATTATGGCATAATGGAATAAGTTCATAAGTCCTTTTAGCCGCTTGAATCCCAGCAATTTTAGCGGCAGTCAACACATCACCTTTTTTGATGTTATTTTCTATTATTGCCTTTAATGTTTCAGATTTCATTAAGATAACTGCCTGTGCTTTAGCAGTTCTAAGATTTTTTTCTTTTCCGCTAACATCAACCATCTTTAGTTTGCCAGATTTGTCAGTATGTGTCATTTCCATATTTCAGATTACTCCTATCTATCCACCAATCATAAACATATTATTAGATTTCAATTTTTTAAGTGAAATTTCATCAGGATGTTTTTCCCATTTATCATTAATCATTTCAATAACTTTAAGTGCAATGTCATTATCATCGAATCCATTTTTAAACAGATATTTAAAGTTTAACGATTTTTTATCGTCTGAGAAAAGACAGGTCCTGAAATCGCCATTAGAAGCGATTCTAACTCGGTTGCAGGAATTACAGAAATGTTCAGAAATGGAGCTGATAAAACTAATTTTGCCATTATATCCTGATAGAATAAAGTCTTTTGCTACTGAGTTATTATTTGTATTATCAGCAATTAATTTATATTTTGTTTCAATAATACTTTTCATATCAAAATAACTGAAAAAATCCTCTTTGTTCCAATCGTTATCTGAAAATGGCATATATTCGATGAAACGTATATTGATATTTTTTGTAATTGCAAAATGAACAAAATCCAGTATTTCATCATCATTGATACCTTTCATTACAACCACATTAATTTTTAGATTATCAAAGCCATAATCAAGAGTATTATAAATAGAATTCAAAACATTATCGAATACATCTATTTTAGTTATTTGTTTAAACTTAATTCTGTCTAAAGTATCTAAGCTAATGTTGATATAGTCAATTCCTGCATCAATTATTTTTGGTAAATAGTAAGAAAGGAGATATCCATTAGTAGTTAGACCAACTTTGAAATTTAATTTGTTTTTTAACTTCTGAATATCAGATAAATAATCAATAAAACCTTTTCTTACTAAAGGTTCTCCACCAGTAAATCTGAATTTATTAAAGCCGAAATGACTAGAAAATAAATTTATTACCCTTGATATTTCCTCAAAGCTTAGTAAAGAATCCTTGCCAGTATTGCAGTCTTTGGCTGAATTTGGATTACAATAAAAACATCTGAAATTGCAATTATCCGTAACCGATATACGCAAATAATTGTGGATCCTGCCAAATCTGTCAATTAAATTTACCATTCCCTATAAGCAATAAATAAAAGATAACACACTCATCATTTTTCATTTTTGACTTCCATTACATCATCTACCCAACTCCAAGCAGCCATCGTGGACGGTAATCCTAATGTGGGAAGAGCCATTAAAACAGTATGGATGATTTCCTCAGGAGTACATCCAGCTTTGAGAGCTTTCCGTGTATGTGAATGAACAGCTCCTTCAAGTTTTGCACCGGTTGAAATTGCTAGTTTTATCAATGCTCTGGTTTTCTCATCTAAGGGTCCGCTCTTATGAATAGCATCATTCAAAGATTCGTATGCTTTCGATGCATCAGGAAAATTAGTTAAAAACTTCTGATATCGTTTTGGTTTTTCTGACATAAAAAATTCCTCAAATAATTATTAATAAAAAAACCCATCGAACATTCGATGGGTTATATATTTTAAAATATATACTCAGCTTATGTTCTCCTTTGCAAATCGGCAGGTAATAATCGTTTCCAGTTATACCCTATCGGTTATTTTCCTTATCATAGACTTAGGAAAAATAACTCGGAGAATTTTTTCTTATCTATATAAAATTATAATTTGCAAAAATATAAATATTAATCAACATAAACAAATTTATGTTTCAGATTTTCAGCAATATAAAATATACTAAAAAACATTTTAATGGAATATTATTTTAAATAACTAATTTTAATTAATACCGAATTTTATTATTTATTTTATTCAATTTGAAAACTCATTAAATTAATTCAAAGTATATAGTTTGATAGCAAAAAGAACTAAAATAGTGAATTAATGCTCATCGAAATTTAGATTAGTTTTCAAGCTTTCTTAGTTGATTGATGTAATTGGGAAAAAATTTGGGAAGGTTCAATATAAATATATTTTACAAGTCTGGACTTTGAGATAAAATAATTAATCTAAATTTGTTATTTTTGTATTTTGTTTACATTAAAGCAATTTTATGTTACATTTTTGTTTATCAATTGTATTAAGTTTCAGTATTTTAATCTTTTCCGGTTGCAAAGAGCATAAGGATAACAAGGTTACTATTGACTTTTCTCAAAAAGATATTACTAATTATCGAATAAACCAAGATTCTGCAAATACGTTTAAGGTTGCTATTTCAGCTATGATTTCTCCAAAACGCACATTCGTATATTATCAGGAATTACTGGAATATTTATCAAAAAAAAATAATTGCAAGATTTTTTTAGAGCAACGAAAAACATATCAGGAAGTTAATGCACTTATAGAGTCAGGAGAAATAGATTTTGCTTTTATTTGCTCTGGAGCCTATGTTGAACTTTCATCTAAGTGTAAAATAGATATCATTGCAGTACCTGTTATGAATGGTTCATCAACATATCAGGCATACATCATAGCAAATAAGAAGAGCAAGATTAACTGTTTTGAAGATTTCAAAGGGAAATCTTTTGCTTATACTGATTTATTATCTAATTCAGGAAGATTATATTCCCAAAAGAGATTAATGGAAATAGGTTATATTGATAAACATTTCTTTTCAAGTATTGTTTATTCTAATGCACATGACAATTCAATTCGATTAGTAAACAATGGTATTGTTGATGGTGCAACAGTTGATGGTTTAATATATAATTACATTCAATCTCACAATCCGGAAGAAATATCGAATATAAAAATAATTGAAAAATCTGAGAAGTATGCTATACCACCGATTGTTTCAAGAACTGACAAGAAGAAGAAGTTAGAAAAAATCAGAAACTCAATTTTACAGATGGCTGATGACAAAGAAGGTGCTGCTATTTTATCAAAATTGATGATAGACAGGTTTGTAGTCGGATATGATTCAAGTTATAAAACAATTAGAAACATACGCAATATCGTTAATAAATGAAGAGATTATATTTACCTATTTTTTGGAAATTTTTAATAGCAATTATATTGACTGTATCACTTTTTGGTTTACTGAATATTATCTTAGTATGGGACAAAGTGTTTGAAACAATTGACAATGAGATATCCAAGAGAATTATTTATATAGGGAAAAATTTAGCAAACCAATCATCACAATTCATATTGTATAAGGATATTGCTTCGCTTCAGAGTTTGACCGAAGATACAAAAAAAAGTGATTCAGTGATTGTTTACTGTTTTATTTTAGATAAAAATAATCAAGTTTTAGCACATACTTTCCAAGATGGATTTCCTAAAAATCTAATTAATGCAAACAATTACAATCCCGGAGATTCAATATCTGTTGTTAGCATCATAGCTGAGAACTTTCAATCAAAAGACATTAAGGATATTTTGATACCAGTGTTGGATGGGAAAGTCGGATTTGTCAGAATAGGAATAAATCATGCAAAAACCTGGTATGATATGAAGTTTACTTTAATCTCTTTTATAATTATTTTTTTCATTTTTACACTATTAGGTTTTTTCGGTGCTTTCATTTTTTCATATATAATTTCTAAACCAATTAAAGAAATTAAACAAGCGACCGAAATCATTGATATTAATAATTTGAATAAAATTGCAATGAAAAGTATTAATGAAGGAAAAAACAGCTTTTTGTTAAAATTAAAAATAGAAGATGAAATTGATGATTTAGCATATAAATTTAACGATATGATTCGTCGGCTCGAATCAACATATCAGCAATTGATGATAACTCAGAATGCAATGATTCAAGCTGAAAAATTGGCTTCGATTGGTACTCTGGTGTCTGGAATAGCGCATGAAGTTAATAATCCTTTGTCAGGTTTACAAAGTTGTATAAGAAGAATTGCTGAACATCCTGACAATGTGGAGCAAAATATTCGATACATTAGAATCATGGAAGAAGCATCTAATAAAATTCAGAATGTTATTGCTGGGCTATTGGACTTTTCGAGGATAACCCACTCAAAAAAAGAGCATTTCGATATAATAAAAATTATAGATGATACAATTAATTTGATAAGTTACAGGAAAACTTTTAATCCTATTGAGATTGTTTTTAATAAAAACTATGATGTTCTTTATCTGGAATGCAATAAAAACCAGATGGAACAAGTGTTTTTTAATCTTTTAAAGAATGCGTTTGATGGCATTGAAGAAAAATTCAGGATTGATGACAAACTAATTGGCAGGATTGAAATTTCTGTTAAAAATAAGAATTCAATTGTTGAGATTACTATTAAAGATAATGGTATAGGGATACGAAAAGAAAATCTTAATAAGATATTTGACCCGTTTTTTACTACTAAAGATGTTGGGAAGGGGACAGGTTTGGGGGGGTATATCAGCTATAATATAATTAAAGACCATGGGTGGGATATGTTTGTGGAATCCGAGTATTTGCAATGGACTAAAGTAATATTAAGTATTAAAAATTAATTGATAATAATATGGACCAAATTAAAATATTTGTTGTTGATGATGAAAGCAGTGTAAGGATATCTTTGTCTGATGATTTGAAAGACCTTGGATTTATTGTCTATGATTATGGGAATCCTTTAGAAGCTCTGATTGATTTGACAAAGCTAAATCCGGATTTAATTTTTTCTGATATAAGGATGCCTGAATTGAATGGTATTGATTTTTTAAAGGAAATAAAAAAAATTAGTCCCAATACTTTTGTAGTTATGATGACAGGTTTTAGCTCTGTCAATACTGCTGTAGAAGCAGTAAAATCAGGTGCTTACGATTACATAAGCAAACCACTTAACATCGAAGAAATAAAGATAATTATAAAGCAAATTTCTGGGATTATCTCTTTAAAGTATGATTATCAACGAATAATAGAGCAGTCATCTGAAAATTACAATTTAGATAATATCATCGGTTCAAGTATAGAAACACAAAATCTGAAAGAAGCAATAAAAATGGTTTCAAGCTCTGATACAACTATATTAATTCAGGGAGAAACCGGTATAGGGAAAGAACTTGTTTCGAATGTTATTCATTATTCATCAAATCGCAGAGATAAACCTCTGATTAAACTAAGTTGTGCCATTTTATCTAAAGAAATATTTGAGAGTGAACTTTTTGGACATGATAAAGGTGCATTTACAGGTGCTGTAAAAGACAAAAAAGGCAGATTTGAATTAGCTAACAATGGTACTCTTTTTTTAGATGATATTGATGATATTCCATTTGAGCTCCAAGTTAAGTTATTAAGAGTTTTGGAAGAGAATGAGTTCGAAAAGGTTGGTGGTGAAAAAACAATAAAAGTAAATGTCAGAATAATAGCAGCTACTAAAAAAGACTTACGTAAACTTGTTGAGGAAGGTAAATTCAGAGAAGATTTATATTACAGACTCAATGTTTTTCCGATAAAAATAAGTCCTTTGAGAGAACATAAGATTGATATAAAAGAGTTATTTTGGTTTTTTCTCAAAAAATTAGTGAATCTGAATAATTTTCGGATTCAGGATGGCGTATTTGAAATATTAGAGCAATATAATTGGCCCGGTAATATTAGAGAATTAAAGCATTTGGTTGAGAGGTTAGTGATTTTATCTTCAGGGACTGAAATCAAGGTTTCACATTTACCACAGGAGATAATGAATTTCAATAATCATGCTCTACCAGATTTTCAGGAATCACTTTCTTTAGATGGATATTTGAATGAAGTTGAGAAGAATATCCTGACGACTACATTAGCTAAGACAGCAGGTAATAAATCAAAAGCAGCAGAGATTTTAAAAATACCATATTCCACACTCAGGACAAAATTAGAAAAGTACGGGTTATAAATGATAAATGATAAATATTTAAAATTATTAGCGTTTTAACGTTAATTTTTACGTAAATCCGCTTATTTTTGTCTTCATGTACTTTTATTCATTATTCCTATATGTTTGTATTACAATGAGTTATGCGATAATCAAATTAATGGCATTACATTTGTAATACCTAATTCAAATTAAATGTTAATTAATAAGATAAATATAATGATTTTAGAACAACTGAGCTACTATTTATGATTTTAGGTATTAATATTATTGTTTGATGCGAAAAAATACTTGATATTGCTTAGGGATTAGATAAGGGTAGCAGAGATTTTAAAAATGCAATTTCATCAATAAAAAAATGATAAATAAATAAAATAAATTTTTTAATAAAAAATAGGATTAGCTATGGAGCAAATAATTCATCAAAACAAACAAAATATTGAGAATTTCAAAACTAATTCAAAATATTTACCAGGTCGAAGGGATTTTATCAAAACGACAGGATTAATTTCTGCCGGTTTTGCTGCAAGTATGATGTTATCATCCCCTATATTAAGAGCTTTTGAGAAAAAATCTGAAAAGCATGAAAAGACACTTTCTTATGAGGGCAAATGGATTCCTTCTACATGCCAGGGGTGTACAACATGGTGTGCTATAGAATTTTTTGTACAAAACGGAAGAGTTGTTAAAGTAAGGGGTAATCAACAATCACAATCTAATCAAGGTTATGTTTGCCCTAAGGGTCATTTGCAGATAATGGAACTTTATGACCCCGATAGAGTTAAAGTTCCGATGAAAAGGACGAATCCTAATAAAGGACCTAATGAAAATCCTGGTTTTATCCCAATTACATGGGATGAAGCTTTGGACACTTTGGCAACGAAGATGATGGAATTAAGAGCAAATAATGAGTCTCATAAATTCCTCTTTTTAAGGGGGAGATATTCATCATATTCAACCGACCATATTTATTCAGGATTAACCAAAATCTACGGTTCTCCAAATGGGATTTCTCACAGCTCATTATGTGCAGAAGCAGAAAAATTTGGTCCATATTACACAGAAGGTTTCTGGGGTTACCGTGATTACGATGTTACAAAATCAAAATGTGTAGTTATCTGGGGTTGTGACCCATTAAGCTCGAACAGACAAATACCAAATATGATAAATAAATTTGGAGCAATAGTTGATAACGCAACAGTAATCACTGTTGACCCACGGATGAGTGCATCTGCAGTTAAATCACACGAATGGATGCCAATCCAGCCAGGAGAGGACGGAGCTTTGGCTTCTGCCCTTGCTCATATAATATTAGTCGAAGGTTTATGGAGTAAAGAATTTGTTGGTGATTTTAATGATGGAACTAACAAATTTATTCCCGGACAAATTGTAGATGAGTCCAGTTTTACAGAAATTCATACCAGCGGATTAGTTAAATGGTGGAATTTAGAGTTAAAGGATAAGACTGCAGAATGGGCAGAACCGATTACCAAATTGCCAAAAGAACAAATTATCCGGGTTGCAAAAGCAATGGGTAATGCAGCACCGAAAACTATTGTTTGGTTAGGACCTGGACCGGTAATGAGCCCCAGAGGAGGATACACATCTATGGCTATACATTCATTGAATGGACTTCTTGGTTCAGTTGACAATGAAGGAGGAACTTTGCGAAATCCAAGCATAAGTTCTAAATCATATCCTGATGTTGCTCCTTATGAGGATGATATAGCTAAGGCAGGATTGAAATTTAAGAAAATTGACC
>RCNQ01000135.1 GCA_003731675.1 Bacteroidetes/Chlorobi group bacterium ChocPot_Mid | reverse complement strand
ATGATGGTCTCTTCCTAGTACAATCGGAGCAGATATATGTCCTGATTTTATTGCATCATTAAATGCTTTGGCAATCTTAATTCTGCCTTCAGCATCAGCATATAAAATTCTTGCCTGAGAGCCAACTACAAGTTTGTTATCAAATGCTTGTTCAATCCATTTAATATTATCTTTCAATTGCTGTGATATTTCTTCTGGTGCAGTTTTAAGCATATCTTTTAAAATATCAGAAGTAATTTTATCTGTTTTAATTAAATCATCAGGATCGCAGGAAGTACAAACCCATCTGAACGGACCAAACCCATAATCAAAACACAATGGTCCCATGATATTTTCAACATAAGAGGGATATTTGAATCTTTTACCTGTCTTATCAAAAATATCTGCTCCTGCTCTTCCTGCTTCTAAAAGAAATGCATTTCCGTAATCCCAGAAAAACATACCTTTTTGGGTTAATTTATTAATTGCTGAAACTTGTCGTATTAAAGATTCTTTGACTTTTTTCTTAAATAAATCAGAATTTTGAACCATCAATCTTTGAGATTCTTCAAAAGTCAAACCAACAGGATAATAGCCTCCTGCCCATGGATTATGAAGAGATGTCTGGTCTGAACCTAAATCTATTTGAATATTATCATTAGCTAATCTTTCCCACAAATCAACAATATTACCTAAGTATCCTATTGAAACTGCTTCTTTGTTCTTCTTTGCCTTTTCAATCCTTGGTATCAATTCGTCAAGATTATGATAATATTCATCGAGCCAACCTTGGCTATGTCTTTTTTTCAAAGGTTCTGGGTTAATTTCAGCAATTACTCCAACTGCTCCTGCAATAACCGAAGCTTTTGCTTGAGCTCCTGACATTCCACCTAATCCTGAAGTAACAAAAACTTTTCCGCAAAGGTCCCCACCACTTTGCAATCTTCCTGCATTAAGTAAAGTGATAGTTGTTCCGTGAACAATTCCTTGCGGTCCAATATACATATAAGAACCGGCTGTCATTTGTCCAAACTGTGAGACTCCCAAAGCATTGAATTTCTCCCAATGGTCTTGTGAAGAATAATTTGGAATTACCATCCCATTTGTTACAACTACCCTTGGAGCATCTTTGTGAGACGGGAACAAGCCCAATGGATGACCTGAATACATTACAAGTGTTTGTTCATCGGTCATTTCTGCGAGATATTTCATAGTAAGTCTATATTGAGCCCAATTTTGGAATACAGCACCATTACCTCCATAAGTAATTAACTCATGAGGATGCTGGGCAACTTTTGGGTTAAGATTATTTGTTATCATTAACATTATTGCTGCAGCTTGCTTTGTTTTGCAAGGATAGTCATCAATATGGCGTGCATAAATTTCATAATTCGGTCTGAAACGATACATATAAATTCTACCAAATTGCTTTAATTCCAAAGCAAATTCTTCAGCTAATACTTTATGATGTTTCTTGTCAAAATATCTAAGTGCATTTTTCAGAGCTAACTTTTTTTCATCATCAGTCAAAATATCTTTCCTTTTCGGAGCATGACTTATGCTTGTATCATAAGGTTTTACCTCAGGAAGTTCGTCTGGTATCCCAGCTAATATTTCTTTTTGAAATTCTGTCATATTTCGTTTCTATTTCAATTTATTATTAACTACACAAATTTCTCTTAAGTGTTCCCAACGATATATCCCTATATCATGCCCGTCACCCCAAACTGGTAATATGGCATAATTCCCAATAAGTTTAATTTCCAGTAACTTATTTCTTTGTTCTTTCAAAGAATTTTCTACAAACTGAGCAAGTCTTGATTTGCCTTTATCACCTGTTGTACATTGGGCACATGGACAGTTGTCTCTTAATGCTGAAAGTTCAATTTGAGTTTCCAACCCATCGGACCAAATGATTTTTAATAAATCAGGTTCGATTTTTTCTATTTTCTTTGGTTTAATTTCTATATTCATAATTTATTTTAATTCCTCAAAACACATAGATTACAAAATTACAGAAAAAATCAATAATGATAGTTTTTTTTAAATACATATTGAATCGATTTTACTCAAAAAATTTGTTGATTTAATATGGACTTATTAAAGCAAAATAATTTTTTAAAGAAATCAAAAAATTGAGGAATATTTGTGGAAATTAATATTATAATATTAATATTATTTTTATTAAATTTGTAGCTTAGATTTATATAATTAAATTATTGATATTAAAAGAAAATAACATTAAAAAATTATAAATAAAAAAATAGGTATAATATGAAATTTAGAGCAAGTTTACAAGCGATACAAACAGGATTTCAAAAAGTTCTGCCAGCATTACCCAGAAAATCAACCTTACCGGTTTTGGAGCATCTTCATTTTTCTTTGAAAGGTAATGATTTAAATATTATTGCTACTGACCAGGAAATAACAATTCAGACAAAAGTTGCTGTGGAAGGAGAACTTGAAGGTGAAATATTAGTTCCAGGAAGAAGAATAATAGAAATAATCAAAGCATTAGGTTCTACTGGTATGTTGCATTTCAGTTCTGACGATGATAATTTTGAAATTACTCTCAAAACTCAAAATCCTATTGGTAGCTATTCAATGATGGGGCTTAGCCATGTGGAGTACCTAAGAATTCCTGAGTTAATAGAATCAGGGAAAAACAAGACAGAAAAAGTTGTAATTCCTTTCAAAAAAGATGAAATTGTAAGACTTGCAACCAAAACATCTTATGCTGTTTCAACTGATGAATTCAGACCAGCAATGAACGGTGTTTTATTCCAATTCAGAAGCAAATTTGTTAATGCAGTTTCTACAGACAGTTTCAGATTATCCAAGGTCTGCTTAACGCAGGTAAGTGATGTTTATCCCAATGAATTGGATGTTATCATTCCTGCTCGGGCTATTGATGTACTGAAAAAGGTTGATGGTGATATAAATATGTCATTTGTTGAAAATAAAGGTAAAAAGACACATGCAAGGTTTGATTTTAACGATTCAATTTTTATTACAAGATTAATAAATGAGAATTTTCCACCTTATGAATCTGTTATTCCAGAGACATTTAATTTTAAAATTAAGTTGAATCAAAGCGATTTCCTATCAGCAGTGAACAGGGTCTCTATTTTAACAAGTGAAATTGTATCTCAGGTTAAATTGCATATTGAGAATAACACAATGACGATATTTGGCTCCGATGAAGAAACCGGTGCTCACGGAATTGAAACATTGAACTGTGAATATATCGGTGAACATTATGAAACTGCTTTTAACTCAAGGTATCTTAAAGACGCTTTAGAACATCTTGGAGGGGAAACTGAAGAAAATATTATTGAACTTAGATTTTATGAAGTTGGCAGACCAGTTATAATTAAACCAAATGTGGAAAACGATGACTTAATAGCTCTTATTATGCCTGTAAGAGTTAAGTAAAAACTGAGAAAAACTATAAATGAATAATAAATCTCTGAGTCAAATATTGGCAAAGAGTATTTGAATGGTTATTAAAATTTAATGACAAGTTAAACGTCTAAAAATACAAGATGTTACTTGTTGTATGTGCAGCATAAAACAATATGAAAATTTCCAATTTAAATATGGAAAATATTCGTAATCATCATTTTACGAATATGGAATTCAATTTTGGTCTTAATATTTTATTTGGATTAAATGGTGCTGGCAAAACAAGTATATTGGAAGCTATATCAATTTGTGGCTTTACAAAAAGTTTTTTGCCGGTTGGTGATAGTTCTTTGATATCAAATGGAAAAAACGAATACAGGATAATTGCTAATTCGCTGAGTGATAATGATATTCCATACAAAGTGAATATAAACTATGAGAAAGGATGCAGAAAAAAAATTTCTTCATCAATTGGAGATAATTTAACAGCAAAGGATATTATCGGTGATTTACCAATTGTAATATTATCACCTGATTACAAATCAATTACTTTCGGTTCTCCGGAAAACAGAAGAAGTTTCATGGACAGATTGCTTTCTCAGATTAGCAAGGTTTATATAGATGACTTGTTGAAATTCCGAAAAGCTTTGAGACAAAGAAATAGTTTGTTGGGAGATTTGAACTTTAACAGAAAAATCGATAAGAGCCAGCTTGAACCATGGACTGAATTGGTTATTAAGGTTGGTAAAGATATTATACTTAAAAGAATGAAATTCATCGAGGAATTTAATGATATTTTTATGAATTATTATAAAATTGTTTCCTCAGATAAGGAAAAAGTAGAATTGGTATATAAACCTATGGGCTTGGATAATTCTGATATTGATTTTAAAAGTGATAATCTCGAGGATGTTTTCAAATCTCTTTTCGATTTAAATTTTAATGATGAATGTCGTCGTGGTATCACTTTGTTCGGTCCTCATAAAGACGATATCTTAATTACTATCAATGGAGGTGTAGCAAGGGAATTTGCTTCTCAGGGGCAACACAAATCGTTATTGATAGCTTTGAAAATGGGTGAATTTGAATTTCTTAAGAAAAAGAAAAATGAGACTCCTGTTGTGTTGTTAGATGATATTTTTTCTGAATTAGACGAGAACAGGATTAGTAAGGTTTTGGAATTAATTTTCGATAATTCAGCTCAGACGATGATTACAGTAACTAATCCCGAAACAATTAAAAGGATGCTAATGATTAATGAACGAAGCAGTTATTTTGAAATTACTGACGGATTTGTTAAGAGAATAAATTAAGGATTAAATATGCCATTATTTAATAATCAACCCAAAACTTTAAGTAGTTTTTTGGATAATTTAATAGAAGATAAGGGTTGGGAAGAAAAACTTATTGAAGCAAAAATCCCTGATATTTGGTTGGAGATTGTAGGGGAGACCATAGCAAAAAATGCAAAAATAGTTAAACTTGATGATGGTGTTTTAACCATTTCGACAGAATCATCAACTTGGAGGAATGAATTAAGATTGAGAGCTGATGAAATAATTGATAGAATAAATAAAAAAATAAATAAAGATATAATAAAAAAATTGAAGATAAAGTGAGTTTTTAAAATAAATTTTGTGGATAGACATGGAAGAGGAAATAAAAGATGAAGTAGAATTGCAGAACAATGAATACTCTGAAGATAGTATCAAAGTTCTCGAAGGTCTGGAGGCAGTCAGATTGCGTCCGGCTATGTATATTGGAGATGTTGGAGAAAGGGGACTCCATCATTTGATTCATGAAGTAGTAGATAATTCCATTGATGAAGTTTTAGCAGGATTCTGTACCAATATCAAGGTAACTTTGCATTCTGATGGTTCATGCTCTTGTGAAGATAATGGAAGAGGAATTCCTGTAGGACCTCATCCGATTAAAAAGATTTCTACTTTGGAAGTAGTTATGTGCACTTTGCATGCCGGAGGGAAATTTGATAAGGGCTCTTACAAAGTTTCTGGTGGACTGCATGGTGTTGGTGTTTCTTGCGTTAATGCTCTGGCAATTAATGCAAAAGCAACGATATTCAGAGATGGTAAGATTTACGAGCAGACTTATGAACAAGGCATACCTAAAACTCAAGTTATTGAAAAGGGAACAACAAAAAAGACCGGTACATTAATAAGATTCACACCTGATCCATCAATCTTTAAAACTGTTGACTTTCGGTTCTCAAAAGTTGCTGACCGTTTAAGACAACTTGCATTTTTAAATCCACAGGTTGTGATTGAACTTTTTGATGAAAGAGACGGAAGACAAGAAAAATTTCATTTTAAAGGTGGTTTACTTGATTTTATAAAATATATTGACCAAAATGTTAATCATTTGTCAAAGCCAATTTTAATTACTGGTTCTGGTACAAATGGGCACGACGTTGATGTTCAGGTCGAAATTTGTCTGCAATATAATACTGGTTATAATGAAAATGTATTATCCTATGTAAACAATATAAATACTCTTGAAGGAGGCACACATGTTTCTGGTTTTCGTTCAGCTTTAACAAGGACACTAAATGTTTATGCCGAAAAATTTACCAAAAACAATAAAGTTAAGTTAACAGGCGATGATTTCAGAGAAGGACTAACAGCAATTATCTCAATCAAAGTGCCAGAACCACAGTTTGAAGGTCAGACAAAAACCAAACTTGGAAATGGCGAGGTTGAAGGTATAGTTAGAACCATAGTTAATGAAAAATTAGCAATGTACTTAGACCAGGAACCCAAAGAAGCAAAAAAGATAATAGAGAAAGCTTCATTAGCCGCAGAAGCAAGAAATGCCGCCAGAAAATCACGCGAACTTGTTAGAAGAAAAAATGCTCTTGAGGGTTCTACTTTACCTGGAAAACTTGCAGATTGCTCATTGCAAACGCCGGAAGATACTGAAATATATATTGTCGAAGGTGATTCTGCAGGTGGTTCTGCCAAACAGGGCAGAGACAGAAGATTCCAGGCAATTCTTCCTTTGAAAGGTAAAATCTTAAATGTGCAGAAAGCAAGGGAAGCTAAAATATTGGAAAATGACGAAATAAAAGCTATCATAACAGCATTGGGTGCAGGATTTGGAGTAGATTTTGACCCTGATAAATCAAGATACGGAAAGGTTATTTTAATGGCTGATGCTGACGTTGACGGTTCGCACATCAGAACATTACTACTAACTTTATTCTTTATTTATATGAGGGATATGATACATCAGGGTAAGCTTTTCATAGCTCAACCACCCTTATATAAACTTAAAAAAGGGAAATTGGAATATTACGCTTATAATGAACGTGAACGCGATGAAATTATTCAAAGGATTCGTAAAGAAATGGCTTCCAAAAAAGGTTTTGAAATTTCTGAAGAAGATACAGGTGAAACAATGACCAACGATGGAATCAGCATTTCGAGGTTCAAAGGTTTAGGCGAAATGAATCCTGAGCAACTTTGGCAGACCACCATGAATCCTGAATCGAGAACTTTATTAAAAGTGACAATTGACAATGCGGCAGAAGCGGCTCACACATTTGAAATGCTAATGGGTGACAAAGTAGAACCAAGAAGAGAATTTATTGAAGCTAATGCCCAATATGTAAAAAATTTGGATATTTAAATGGTACGAAACAAAGAAGGAGTAATTTCGCAATTGCTCCTTTTTTTTAATATCTGACAACCTCAAAACTGGAAACACCACCAGAAATTTTGATTATAATTTTATTGTCTGCTTTTTCAAAGTTTTCAGTATAATAACTGCCTTTAAAAATTCTGAATCCAGGAAAATCTTCAGAGGATAACCCAGTTGATGATTCAATCTGACATCCCGATTCTTTAGGAATATTGATAGTAAAATCAGAAGCACCTGAATTTATTTCAATATAAGAATAGGAATGTTTATTACCCAATGTAATATCAATATCAGTTGCCCCTGCATCAATGCACAAATCTCTAATCTTATACTTTGATAAATCACATTCCATATTGACTGCACCGATATCTATATCCAAATCCCAGATAGGTTGAGTATTTAAATTTATGATAACATTGTTATCATGTTTTTTCGAAAAGAACTTTGTTCTTAATCGCAAGTCTAAAAGTATATTGACATTATTTTGACTATCTTTAGTTGAATAATCAATATTAATCAGAGGATAACCAGAAATCACGTCAATTAACTGGGTAGCAGAATCTTTGAAGATAATTGAACAGGCACCTGCATTTAATTCGAGACTTGAATATTTGATGTTTTCAGTAAAAGGTATGCTTGCAATCTGACTGAAGCTGTTTTCCTTTTTTGTCTTGGTAGAATAATCATCATCAAAATCAATAAAAGGAAACCACGAGAAATGTACCATAGACATAACGAATAAAGCCATTAATAATGCAGCAACTGCGGCAATTATTTTTTTCAGAATCTCAGGTAAATTCAGAATTGAAAAACCAAACAAAATAATTATTATAGGCCAGTAATCAAAAAAATTACCGTAATCAATTAATAAAACATTTAATTTTTCAAGAAGGATTATTAAACCCAGAAAAATGAAAAATAATCCCCAAAAAACCGAAGAAGTCTTCATAAAATATTCCTTTATTTATTTAGCGAACGGATTAAGATTAGAAGTCCAAGAGCTACTAGTGTCAGAGGCCATAAATGTCCAAAATTTACACCAGGCACAATATTGCTGATAAACCACAAAATTCCGATAAGTATTAGGAGAATGGATATAAAAACTCTTCCAGAATTATTTTTTTTATGAAGTTTTTCTTCATTGACCATTACAAAATTAGGATAATTATTAGTCATATTTTCCTCATTTTGTTGCTGATTTTCGGAATTTGCAAATTGGTTGTCTTTTATAACGATAGCGGCTTCAGGAACAACTATCCATAATATAATATAGCCCAAAATCCCTACACCTGCGCCAAGTGTGATAACAACAAATAATACTCTCATTATGACCGGATCTATTTCAAAGTATTCTGCAAGACCCCCACAAACTCCGGCAAGCATACGGTCTTTGGTTGAACGATATAAACGCTTTTGCATATTTTTTCTCCCAAAAATAATTAATCTATTTTACTAAAATACGTAATTGTTCAGACCAAAGTTGCAATTTATTCAAGATTTTTTTGTTCAGATTGCAATGCTTCGAAATACTTTCTGATTAGAGTTTCATAATCTTTTGTATAACCCTGCTGTATCGATTTAAGTAAGTCTTGCATAGCTTTCTTTTTTCCTTCTTGAGTGTTTAAATCAAGTTGAATAGGGCTCTTACGGGACTTGTCGAATCCAACTTCCGATTCTCTTGTTGTTTCTCTGTCTCTTTCGTGTATTGACCTTGAAGCATCAAGCATGCGTGAAAGAATTCTTTCCTGCCTTTTCAAAGTATTAGGATTAATTCGTCCTTGTTGTAAATCGGAAATAGTTTCTTTCATTTCATCTGCGATTTTGTCAAGGCTTCCTAATCCGAGTTTTTTCCCGTCTTTTTGCATTGATTTTTTTTGTTCTTCAGCTAATTGTTCAAGGGATTTTTTAATTTGGTTTTGTTCAGTGGCTATTCTACCGAACTGAGCTTGTTCTTCAGGTGAAAGACTACCTTGATTATTACCCATTTTTTGCATCATTTGATTTAATGCCTGTTGCTGATTTGCAAGTTGTTGCATATATTGAGAAAAATTTTCAGGATTCATCATAGGATTATTTCCTTGACCTTGTTCTCCTTCACCACTGGAACCGGAACCATTTGGATTTGAACAACTTCCTGATTTCTGCATTTGACTTAACATGCTTTGCATATTCATTGCCGCTTTGTTCATAGCAGACATTGCCCCGGATTGACTCTTGGCGGCATTTTCAGTATTCCCTTCATTCATTTGTTTCAGTGCATTCTCCATATTTTTCAGAGCATCACCCAATTGCTTGGACATCTGAGGCGTGACTGCAAATGATTTTTGTGATAATTCGGAAAGTCCGTTGATTGTATTAGAAAGTGCTTGACTAACCTTTGCCTGTTCAGCAAGCAAATCTCTTAGTTGAGTAGAATTGTAATCAGAAGATTGAGTTTTTGCCTTGACTTTTTCTTGTGATTCAGAAAGTTTAAGCATATCCGATATGGCTTTTTGCATTTGTCTGATGGCTTCTTTCATACCTTTCTCTTGCATTTTATCTTTTAGTTTTTTCATTTGTTGAGAAAAGTTTTTAAGATTTGATGAAGCATTCTGCTGAGATTTCTTTGCATTGTTCATGTCTCCCTTTTGGATTGAGTTTTTTGCATTGTTCATCTCGTTTTGTGTTGATTGCTCATTCAAAGTTTCCTTGGCTTTCTGCATTTCTTCCATCGGCATATCAGAAAGCTCTTTCATCAACTTTTCCAACTCTTTTAGTTCATCAGACATTTTATTAAAATCTTCTTTGAGATTTTCTTGTTTTTTTGCAAGCTCATCTATTTTTTCTTTATTTTCAGAGTTAGTGTTTTCTGTTTGTTTTTCAAGGTCCTTTTGTTTTTCAGTTAAGTCATCTGCTTGCTTTTTTATAGCATCAGCTTTTTGTTCTGCTTTTAAACGTTTGAGGATATTCATTGTCCTTTCAATACTCTTTCGGAATTTTTCCTCATCAAATTTTACTTGTTTCATTGCTTCCTGAATTTGTTCAGGAGTCATTTGTTTCATTGCTTTTTCAAGATTTTGCTGTAGGTTCCTCAATTCAGGAGAATTAACTTCATTCATTAATTTTTGAAGTTCCAGATATTTTTCAAGTGTTTCTTGTGAGATAGCGTTTTTGTCTTGAAGCGATTGGGTCATTTTCTCAAGGTTCTTTTGTATATCAGAAAGTTTTTGCTGTATTTCTTCCTGTTTTTTAATGATTTCTTCGGCTTTCTTTTTATCCTTCCAGTCAAGATTTTTTAAATCCTGCTTTTTCAATAATTCTTGATTCAATTCCTGCAGTTCCTTCTTTACGTTTTCGGCTTTTTGCATAACTTTATCAAGTTCTTTCTCAATTTTTTCTTGTTCTTTATCAACTTGATTAAGAACTTCCTCAAGTGAAGGCAGTTTTACTCTTAAAGTCTGAGTTCGTGATGATTTTGGACCACTAACAATATCATTATCTAAAACATCCAGAAAATATTCATAAATATCATCTGGTGAAATTTTTACATTGTTTAAGTTCCATAAGTAGGGAACTTCAATTGCTAATTCATTGGAGAGAATAGGAATTGAAATTGATTTATAATCATCCATTGGTTGAGAATATCTTGATTGTAAAAGCTTATAATGTAATTTAAGTCGTGAAAAACCATAATCATCTGCAATCGCTACTTTGATAGGTAATAAAGCTCTTTCGTCAATTTGTACATCTTGGATTGGTTCAATTAAAGATATCGTCGGATAATCGTCTTTCAGCGCATTTATGCTGTATTTTATTGGGTCTTGGTTATCATTTCCCGAATAATCATAAATTTTGATATAGTAATTCCCTGAATTTTTTACAGGAAAAGTACCGTATGCTTTCTTTCCATCTATTTGCATTTTATAACGCAATGTATCGGAAATATACTTTTTATTTACTTCACTTGTGTTACTCGTATCTAACACAGCTTTATTATTGTTTACCTCAATAAAAATATCAGCATATTTTAAATTTTTATTTGCAATTAAATTTATGGATACTTTACTTCCCATTAGAGCTGAAATATTGGCATTCTGCTCATCAATTTTTTTGGAAGATAGTTTTGTATAACTTGGGAAATTAATGCTACCACTGAAAGCTCTTATAAAAGGTTTTTCTGAAACATTAATCGCACCTGTGTCAGATGATACTTTTGTGTTAATCCATTCAGCTTCAGCATAATAAAGAATACTTTCCTTTAAGGACGGAAATTCAAATGAAAAATATCCTACAGAATCAGCCGAAAGCAAATATTCATCAAATTCTTTTTGCTTGTCTTCTTTAATAAATAATTTTATCTTATCGGGAGAATTACCATTTGCTTTTACTTCAATTATTGCCTTTGAACCTTTTAAAATAGTTAATTTCTTTGGATGTATTTTTAAAGTAAATGGTGCAGGTGGTATAAATGATTTATTAAAATTTACAATTCTATAGAAGGAAGCACCAAGAGATGATTGAAAAATCAAGAAAAGAATAAAAATGGCAATAGAAGTTATTGAGAAATAGAAAAATGATTTTTTTAATTTGCTTTTTTCAATAACTTCATTGAAATCTTTCGTCATAGCCTGATTAGAAATATCTTCAAAAGCTGCGAGTGTTAATTCCTTTGATGTATTGTCAGGTCTGATTTCTTTTTTGTCTATTTTAGATACAAGTTGAATAATATTGCAGATTTTATCTTTTATCTCAGGATAAAAATTCCCAATTCTTAAGGCAAAATCTTCGATAGTTGGTTTATATTTTTTCCCAGTAAATCTCAATATTGTCGGGAAAAGAAAATAGATAAAATCAACCAAAGATATTATAAAAATAACTCCAGCCAAAAAGGTTCGGAAAGTATTATCTCCGTTTGCAATTAATTCAACAACACTTGAAATCAATATCGTTATAAGTAGAATTGATAATATATTAAGTAAGCCTGTAACAAACAAGAGTTGTGTTTCTTTTCTTCTTGTTTTTCTTATTCTGCTTATTAATTCGGAATATTTTATTCTATAATCTACCATTTTATCTTTCAATGTGTTAATGCCCAAACAAAAATATTCGTTCCCATTTTGAAAGCCGCTTGTCTTCTTTCTTCAGGGTCTTTATAAACATCAGGGTCAACCCAACCATCACCTAAATTTGATTCATAAGTATAAAAAACGCAAAGTCTCTTGTTAGAAAAAAGTCCCAAACCCTGTGGAACTTTATCATCATGCTTATGTATCTTGGGTAAACCATTCGGAAATTTATATTGTATATTATAAATCCCATGATTGAAGGGCAATTCAACGAAATCTTGCTCAGGGAATACTTTTTTCATTTCTTTTCGAATATATGGGTCTAATCCATAATCATCATCAATATAAAGGAAACCACCATTTTCAAGATATGCTCTTAAATTTTTTACTTCCTGATTTGAAAAATTAACATTACCATGTCCTGTGAGAAAAAGAATTGGGTACATGAATAAATTATCAGAGGCTAAATCTACAAACTTGTAAACAGGGTTGACCTTAATATTCGTATTTTGAGCCAGAAATTTCATCATATTCACATCTCCGGTTGGATCATTGTACCAGTCACCTCCACCTGAATATTTGACCCTTACTAATTGGAATAAACTTGATTCTTTTTCCTTTTGAGAATATAAAGCAAAAAGATTCAACAATAATCCAAGTATAATTAAAAACCAGATATATTTTTTCATAATCTAAACCCTGAACAAATAACTATTTTTTTTTCGTTTTCCTCAAACCACTGATAACCATTAATTTTAATATTTATTTCATTAACTGATAAATCAGGATAATATTTTTTTGCTTCTTCAATTTCATCATTAAGATTGCCACCTTTAAGAAATACAATTAAACCTTCTTTGTTAAGCAATGGCTTAACCCAATTTAGAACAGTAAGTATTTTTTTGACAGCTCTTGCAAAAACAAAATCATAATAATTATGATATTTATTCTGGTTTGCCAAATCTTCTGCACGAATAGAGACTGCATCAATTTTCTTCAACCCTGTATGCTTAGCAAACATAGATGTAATTTTTATTTTTTTTTGTATTGAATCAATCAATAACATTTCTAAATCATTCCTTGCAATTTTTAAAGGAATCCCTGGTAATCCTGCACCAGTACCGATATCAATACATCTTGCTTTATGTTTTATATCAACATATTTCAAAATCACCAAAGAATGTAATATATGTTTTTCAAGTATCTGGTCTTCTTCCTGTCGGGAGATTAAATTAACATTATTATTCCAATATTTAATCTCATCGGCATATCTTTCAATCATTTTCATCTGTTCCTTGTCCAAAACAATGTTGTTGGAAGAACATATTGTCCAAAATTCTAATAAAGTCATATTTTATAATTAAAAAGTAAAAATATCATTAATTTAAAACGTTAATGAGCTTAAAAGATTTTTATGATACCGAAATAGCTTAAATAAATGTATTATTTTAACATTTTTATTGTTGAGGATGAGTTTGGAAACATATATTAAAAGGAAGAAAAGATTAGAAAAAATAATTTCAGTTTTAGAGAAAGAATATCCGGAAGCTGATATTGCTTTGGAGTTTAGCACCCCTTTTCAATTATTAATTGCAACAATACTTTCAGCTCAATGCACAGATAAAAGGGTTAATATTGTTACAGAAAAATTATTTCAGAAATTCAAGACACCACAAGATTTTGTAAAAGTTAAAATAGAGATATTGGAAAAAGCAATATTTTCAACAGGATACTACAAAGCAAAAGCTAAGAAAATAAAAGATTCATCTAAAATGCTTATAGAAAAATTTAACGGTATTGTCCCTGATACAATGGATGAATTACTAAGTTTACCAGGAGTCGGCAGAAAAACAGCTAATGTCATTTTAGGACATTGTTTCACACCTGCTGGAATTGTGGTAGATACACATGTAATTAGACTTTCAAATAAATTAGGTTTAGTTGATTCAAAAAATCCAGAAAAAATTGAATTTCATTTGAATGAAATAGTTCCTGAAAATCAATGGAAATCATTTACTCATCTGATAATTAATCATGGAAGAAAAATTTGCATTGCAAGGCGACCAAAATGTGATAGATGTGTAATATCAAAATTTTGTCCGTCAGCATTTATGGATTAATTATAGATAAAATCTATAGTTACAATTCACGTTGAATGATTAGGAAATAAAAATTATTATTAAAATTTGGAATATTTATGAGAAATCAGAATAACAATATAATAATCCTCCCACACTTTGAACGACTCAGTGTGATATTCATTTTTTACATCATTTTTTGTATAAACCTTAATTCTCAGGAAATAAGGATTGATGATTTAAAAAAACACATAGAGATATTATCCTCCGATGAATTTCAAGGTCGTAAAGCAGGTGAAAAAGGAGCTGATTTAGCTGCTGAATATATACGCAAGCAATTTAAAGAAATTGGTTTAGTCCCAATAACAAATGAATATTTTCAATGTTTTAATGTTATATCAGAAATTCAGGCAACAGATAAAAATCAATTAAAATTGAAAGATACTTCATTTAAATTATATAAGGATTTCATCCCCTTATCATTTTCATCAAATTCCTCTTTGAAGTCTGAGGCTGTATTTGTTGGGTATGGATTCGATATTAAAACGAAAAATATTGAATGGAATGATTTTTCTAATGTTAATGTTAAAGGCAAATGGGTAATTATGCTATTAGGTCATCCCGAATTAGAAAAATCTGACAGTAAGTTTACAAATTACAGTGATGCAAGATTAAAAGTATTAACTGCCCAAGATAAAGGTGCAAAAGGTATAATTTTTATAGCAGGAGTAAGTTTGAACAAAAAAGATGAGTTGATATCAATGGTTTTTGACAAATCTGATACAAGAGCAGATATCCCAGTCATCAATATTACAAGAGCAGTAGCAAATTATTTTATTTCAGACACAAATAAAACAATTGAAAAATTAGAATCGGATTTGAATAAAATACAAAAGCCATTAAGTTTTGAAATTCCTGTAACACTGGAAGCTACTGCTGATGTAGTTTTTAAAAAATCTCCTACTTGTAATGTTATAGGAATGTTACCATGCCAAGGTAGTGACGAATATATTGTTGTTGGGGCTCATTATGACCATTTAGGATTGGGAGGGATGGGTTCCGGTTCAAGAAAACCTGATACAATTGCTGTTCACCATGGTGCTGATGACAATGCCTCAGGTGTTTCAGCAGTAATAGAATTAGCAAGAAGTCTTAAAACTTATGAAATGTTATCATCGCATTTTCCTGCGTTTAAGAAGAATATATTATTTGTTACATTTTCCGCTGAAGAGATCGGTATTTTAGGTTCAACTTATTTTGTCAAAAATTCACCTGTGGATTTAAAGAAAATTAAAGCGATGTTCAATTTCGATATGCTTGGAAGATTTAAAGATGATAGAACTATATTAGTTGGAGGTGTTGGAACATCAGCTGAAGCAGATTCATTACTCGACTTCCATTTTAAAGACAGCAATTTCAAGATATCCAAATCAAATCAAGGTTTTGGACCATCTGATCATGCTCCATTTTATGCTGAAAATATTCCAGTAATCTTTTTCTCGACTGGTCCTCACGAAGATTACCACAAGCCGGAAGATGACATTAGTAAAATCAATATCGAAGGAGAAAAGGAAATAGTAAAACATTTCTTTAACATAATTCTGGATGTTGTTAAATCAGAGAAAAATCTGACTTTCAGAGAAGCAGGACCAAAAACACGCTCAGAGAAAGGAAGATATAAAGTAACACTTGGGTTTATGCCTGAGTTTGGCGATTCAGATAAACCAGGAGTTGGGGTTTCAGGCGTAACCAAGGATAGTCCAGCTGAAATGGGAGGTCTGGTAAAAGGTGACAGAATTATTGCGATTGATGGAAAAAAAGTAAAAGATATTTATGAATATATGGCAAGATTAAATAAACTTGAACCCGGACAAACAATTAATATTGATGTTTTAAGAGGTGATAAAGTTATTGTTTTGATTATTCATCTTTAATGATTTTATTCAACATCAACTTTAATTATTCCATTAATTAATTCGACCTTGTAATTGTCATCTTTGTACTTAAGAAAAATTGATTCTACAGGTGTTGATTCATTTAGAAAAATAGGCTTACCCAATGTATCAATTGACATTGTAAAAGATTGTCCCTCAAAATTGAAGGTCATTGTTTTTGTTCTGGATTTTATTTGTTCAGTAATAAGTTGACCTGAACATTGCTTAACAAAGTTTCTGATATGAATAATATCATTTTTATGACTATTTAAACTCAAAAAGCCAAATATAACAACTATGGTTAAAATTGAAGATATAATTATTTTCATTTTACTGGACATAATATAAGCTATTTCTTATTTGATTTTGGTAAATAAAAAAGAGTTACATTCTTATCAGTACCAAAATATTTCTGAGCAACTTTAACTATATCATTCTTTGTAACCTTTAAGTATTTGTCAATTTCAGTGTTTATTAGACCTGGGTCACCAAAATAATTCTGGTATTCTGCAAGAGATTGAGCAATACTCAAACTATTTTTCTTATCTGTTATAAATTTAGTTTCGATAATATTTTTTGCTTTGCTCAATTCTTCGTCGGTAACTCCATCTTTAATAATTTTATTTATCTCTTCGTAAATGATTTTTTCAATTTTTTCTGCACTCTTACCTTGTGAAGCAATGCCATAAACAAGAAATATACCAACATCCTGAAGAATGATTGGTTCAATAGTTACTTCTACAGCTAACTCTTCCTTGTCAACCAGTCTTTGGTATAGTCGTGAACTTTCACCATTGGCTAAAATATCTGTCAGTAGTGATGTAGCGAAATAATCAGTTGAAGTGATAGCTGGTCCCCTAAAACTGATGAAAACTCCGGGTAATTGTACCTTTTCGTCGTAAATAGACTCACGATATTGCTTTGTCATCTGGGGAATTTCAATTGTATTTCTCTTTGGTTCAACTCCTTTCGGAATATTCCCGAAATATTCTCTGACCAGAGCTTTAGTTTCTTTTAAGTCAAAATCACCTGAAATAGAAAGAATTGCATTATTCGGCTGATAGAAATTATTATAGAAATTCTGAAAATTTTCAATAGTTGCTGCCGCTATATTTTTTTCATATCCCAAAATTTCCCACCCATAAGATGTACCAGCAAAAAGATTTTCCATTGTTTTTTGCAAAAGAGTTCCATATGGTTGATTAGTCGTTGTTTGTTTAATTTCTTCTAAGACAACCCCTCTTTGAGTTTCAACTCCCAATGACTCTACCTTCAATTTCCTCATTCTTTCAGATTCTATCCACAAGGCAAGTTTTAATTGATTTGACGGTAATTGGAAATAAAACACAGTTTTATCAAATGATGTAGCTGCGTTTAATTCTCCTCCTGCTTCCTGAACATAAGAATCCATAGCACCTCTCGGTATGTTTTCAGTTGCTTCAAACATCAGATGTTCAAAAAAGTGAGC
Source organism: Bacteroidetes/Chlorobi group bacterium ChocPot_Mid (assembly GCA_003731675.1). Classification (GTDB taxonomy): domain Bacteria; phylum Bacteroidota; class Ignavibacteria; order Kapaibacteriales; family UBA2268; genus ChocPot-Mid. Next base: position 2,274 of record RCNQ01000135.1, on the reverse strand, counting down.
ATAACCTGTCTGCGTTGATATTTCATCTTTTGAACCGACTTTATACATTATCACTGTACTTACAACAGGTGCTGATTTGTCCTGACTATAAATAACAGTTAACCCATTATCCAATGTTTCTTTCACATACTTTATCGGATAAATTTGTGCAAAGACAATATTAGTATTTATGCAATAGTTTAATACAATGAATACAAATAATAATAAATTCTTTTTCATATCAACACTCATTCTTTCAATAATTATTTTTGGGATTTAACGATTAAAAAATCATTATGTTTCAAATTAATTGAAAATAATTTTAATAAATTAAAAATAATTTCATTTATTTATTATCTTTTGTTGGATGTGACAGGTAATTTTTTTCTGCTGTATCCCAATTGACAATATTAAACCAGTTATTTACATAATCTCCTCTTTTATTTTGATATTTAAGGTAATAAGCATGCTCCCAGACATCAATAACCATCAAAGGGATTACATCCCAAGTTGTTAATTTTTGATGATTTTCAATTTGAAGAATTAACAACTTCTTTGTTGATGGTTGGTAAGCAAGCAAAGCCCAACCACTTCCTTCCACTGCTACTGCTGATGCAGAAAACATTTTCTTGAATTTATCGAATGAACCGAAATCCATATTTATTTTATCAAGCAGTTTTCCTTTGGGTTCACCACCTCCGTTTGGAGACATTGAATTCCAGTAAAGTGAATGTAGAAAATGTCCAGCACCGTGGAAAGCAAGTTTTTTTAGCCAATAATCAATTAATGAAAAATCCTGTTTTCCCAAAGCTATTTCAATTTCAGCTTGTGCTTTGTTCAAGCCATTAACATAAGCTTGATGATGTTTTGTATAATGCAATTCAATTGTCTTTGCATCAATAAATTTATCGAAAGCATCGAAAGCATAGGGTAATTCAGGCAATTTATGCTCTGTGGGGTTAGTAAATAAATTTTCCTTTCCTGTTGCTCCAAAAATAGGTAATGCGGAGCCAATAGTAGTAACAGCAGTCAATACACCTGCAGTTTCCAGAAATTCTCTTCTATTTAATTCCATATTGATTTCCTTATAATTTATTTAAAAAGTATCGGTATATTTCAAATTTAAAACAATCCAACCAATTGTAGGTGAATTATAGAATGTAAATGTCCATAAAATCGGATTAAAAGGATGTAAACTCAAATACTTGACCTTAACATAAGATATTGAAGTATATTCAGCTCCAGCTTGTTCCGAACTTGTTATCTTCCCGTAAAGTTCAATAGCTTGGGTAGTTTTAATTATTTGTTCCTTTACTTTATCCTTATTTCTTTCCAAAGGACTATTTTTTAATAATTCATTGTATGCTTTTTCAATTTCGTTATTAATTAACAGATTAAAAAAAGACAGGCACTTTTGATTAATTTCGGTTGGAATCCCTATTAAAGTGTATATTGGGTCCATATTCGCAATGTCTTTGTCGTTATCGTTGTTTTGCTCAAGAATAGGCTTGTCCTGATTCATTGGCTTGTTTTGCTGAGAATATGCTGTAAAAATAACAGATATAAAAATTAAACAAAATAATAATAAATATTTTTTCATGAATAACCTCAAATGTTAATGGTAAAATTACAAATTTAAACAAGTCCAGTCATTTTCTTTAAAGAATTAATTTCATTTTTTGTCAATTTTCTGTATTCACCACGTTTTAAGCCATTAATATCTAATCCTGCAAACATTTTCCTCTCTAATTTTTTTACCTGATAACCTAATGCTTCAAACATTCTTTTTACTTCGTGGTTTTTTCCTTCATATAAGGTAAGAATTATGTGAGTTTTATTCTTTGGGTCAACAAGAAGCTGACAAGGTGCTGTAATTCCATCATCAAGTTCAACACCTTCTGATAATTTCTTTGCATCGGAGAATTTCAATTCCCTGTCAAGACCAGCACTATAGACTTTTTCAACTTTGTATTTTGGATGAGTTAACCGAAAGGTCATCTCACCGTCATTTGTTAGCAATAATAGTCCAGTTGTGTTTCTATCCAACCTACCAACAGGAAATATTCTGTCATGCGTTTTAACAATATCCAACACTGTTTTTCTGTCAAATTCATCATCAGTTGTTGTTATATAATCCTTTGGTTTATTTAAAATTATGTAAATGAATTTTTTTTCGGTCGAAACAGTCTTTCCGGAAACTGATATTTTATCGTTAGGTTTTACTTTTGTTCCCAGTTCAGTAACTATTCTACCATTTACTTTAACAAAACCTTTTTGAATTAATTCATCAGCCTT
>RCNQ01000134.1 GCA_003731675.1 Bacteroidetes/Chlorobi group bacterium ChocPot_Mid | reverse complement strand
GAACATGCTCAGCATATTCATCCTGATGATTATGAATTATTTAACGACGAAAGAATCATAGCATCTGTTCAACCAATACACTGTATCAGCGATGCCGCTTCAATCACTGAAAAACGGTTGGGTGAAAGATGTAAATACGCTTATCCCTGGAAGTCTTTGTATGAACAGGGAGTAAAGCTAATTTCTGGTTCAGATTTTCCGATTGAATCACATAATCCGTTAATCGGAATCGAAGCTTTGACAAGAAGAATCCCCTTCGGTAGTAAGGAATCATGGTTTCCAGATGAAATACTTGATATTGATACTGCTGTAAAAACATATACAGATTACCCCAATCTGGCTACCGAGACTTCATCGTCATTAGGTAAATTAAAGGCAGATTATTTGGCAGATATGGTAATCCTCGACAAAGATATTTACTCATATCCTGAAATTTCAAAAATAAATATTCTTGCCACCTTTGTTGATGGAAAAAGAGTTTACTAAACTACCTTATATCCAACATCGGTAATTGCAGTATTTACCTTTGATAAATCGAAATCTCCTTTAACATAAGCTTCACCTTGCGACAAATTAACCTCTACATCGGATACACCTTCGACTGATGATATTGCTTTTTTTACATTCATCACGCAGTGATTGCAAGTCATACCTTCGATTTTAATTGTTTTGGAATCCACGGTTTCCTCCTTTTTTATTATCTTACTTTTTATGAATTTTCTGTATAAAGAAGCTAACAGCAAAATAAAAAATATTATGCTTGTTAACCATTGTAATTCAATTGGTATCATTCCTTCGTGATTATGAGAATGACTCATCATAGTATGAATATTGATATTAAAAGTATTGATTATTAAATCCAGCAATAATCCAAATAATATCGCAGTAATACTTATCATTAAAACGTACACAATCGCAATTTTTTTACCAAGTGTGTTCATAATAATAGTAAATGACGCCGCATTTGTTGCAGGTCCAACAGCTAAAAAAACGAATGCAACTCCGGGAGAGAAACCTTTCATCATTAAAGTTACTGCAATCGGTATAGAAGCAGTAGCACAAACATACATCGGCACACCGACAAGTATCATCAACAACATACCTGCTATACCGTTATTGATGGTGCTTTCCTGAAAAAAATTATCTGGTATCATAAAAGCAATTAAACCTGATATAAACAACCCGATTATGAACTGAAATGAAATATCATCTAAAAATTCTACAAATGAATATTGGAAGAATTGCTTTGATTTACTGCTCTTAGTTTTAATAATTGTTGAACAATTATCATTACATTCATCATTCTTTGCCAATGCAAAAGCATTGCTACTGTTGATTTTATCATTTAAATTACTTGCATCACCAACATATTTTGAATTGGATTTTTCAAGCTTTAGGAATCTGACAACTGTTCCTCCAACAATACCCATTATTAAAGCCGCAAATGGTCTAAAAATTGCAAAAATCCAGCCCAACATCCCATAAGTGGCTATTATACTGTCAATTCCAGTTTGAGGAGTAGCAATTAAAAAAGAAACAACCGAACCCTTTGATGCCCCATTTTTAGACATATATACTGCAGAAGGCACAACCCCGCAAGAACACAAAGGCAAAGGAATACCAAATAATGCCGCTTTAAAAACAGACATGAAATTGTTTTTACCTATATGCTTAATAATCAAATCCTTATTAAAAAATAAGTTTAATAACCCTACAAAAATCAAACCTAACATCATATAAGGTGCCATCTCGATGAACAATAGCAGGGTTTCCTTCAATATTCCTATTATAAACATAAAATTATACCAACTAATATATGATTTAGTTAAAGCTAAAACAAAGAAGTATAAACAAGATAATTATTTTGATAAATTTACTACAAACCTGTTAAATCATGTATTTTTTGAACACGTATGGAGTGCCTGCCACCATCAAATTCTGTGTTGAGGAATTTCTTTGTTATATTAATAGCAGAATCCAAATCCATTAATCTTGCTCCCAGATTCAGTACATTAGCATTATTGTGTTTGCGAGATAAAACAGCCATCTCCTCAGAACAACAATTTGCCGCTCTTATTCCCTTGACCTTGTTGCATACAATACTCATTCCAATCCCGGAACCACATACAATAATTCCATAATTGCATTCCTTTTTCGCAACAGACAAAGCTGCTTTAAATGCATACTCGGGATAATCACAACTATCAATGGAATATGTACCAAAATCATTGACTACATAGTTATTATCTTTCAACCAGTCAGATAATTTTACCTTCAATTCATAACCAGCGTGGTCACTTGCAACTGCTATTTTCATAAGATTATCAAAAAATTAATAAAAGTAATTACTGCAAAATAAGAAATTTGACATAATAAAAAAATTTACTTGTTTTTAAAGTAAAATAGCTAATTTTAAATAATTAATCCGAAAAACTTGCTTTCAAAATACTCCATGAAAATTTAAGTGAATCTTCCATTGATGAAATATCTATCCATTTGGATATACTCCACCTTTGATTGTACAAATTCAAGGTTAGTTGAATAGTTCCCTCGAATTCTGTTGGAATATTTTCTTTGCTGTGAGGGATATGAAGTAAATAATTTGAATAAAATACAGCTGAATCACTTGTCAATATCTCAAATTCATTTAAGCTTTTACTAAAAACTAAATTCGGTGAATTATTATCTTTAATGGATGCCAAAATAGAATTAAAACAACGTAACTCAGAATTTTTATTCCATATATTGAATTTGCCCGGAAATTTCACCAATGCTTCTGAAGATGGAACAAAACTGAAATTCAAATTATATGTTAATGTATCAGATAAACAGGCAATGAAATTCTCGGAATTTTTATCTTTTATTGCATTAATAAAATTCGTCAATACTATTGATGCTGTTGTTGGTGGCAAAAATCCTGAGCGCCCTGTGTCTGGTGGTTCTGGTGTTCTTGTCGAAAAAAAATCACAACCTATTAAGGTTATGGATAGTAGAATTAATATTTTACAAGTGATTTTCATACTAAATTTCAACCCTACCCTGTAATGCTCTCGATAATGTTGCTTCATCAGCGTATTCAAGGTCAGAACCGATTGGTATCCCTCGGGCAATTCTTGTTATTTTCTTTCCAAGTGGTTTAATAATATTTGAAAGGTATTGTGTAGTAACTTCTCCTTCAACTGTTGGATTCAAAGCTAATATTACTTCATTAACACCATTGTTAAGTCTTGAAATGAGCTCCCTGATTTTTAAATCATCGGCAGTTATACCATCTAAGGGATTTAAGCTACCGTGAAGCACATGATAGAACCCGTGAAACTCATTCGTTTTCTCAATAGCAAGTACATCATTTGGTTCTTCAACAACACAAATAACAGAATTATCTCTTTTATTCGATGAACATATCGGGCAAGGGTCTGACTCTGTATAATTAAAACAGACAGAACAAAATCTCACATTTTTCTTAAGCTCAATTACAGCTTCAGAAAATTGTGATATAAATTTCTCATCTTGTTTAAGTAAGAAAAAAGCCAATCTGAAAGCTGTTTTTTTGCCAATTGTAGGCAGAGATGAGAACATCTCAACGATTTTTTCTATAGATTTAGAAGTATATATCATAAATTATCAAAGTTTTAAATTTAAGCCCGGTATATTAGGTAACATTCCTCCAATTCGACCCATCTCCTGTTGGACCATATCGCTTGCCGCTTTATTTGCCTTATTGACTGCAGCAACAATCAAATCTTCGAGCATTTCCACGTCATCAGGATTAACGACTTCCTTGCTGATTTTTATTTGCTTAACTTCATTGTTTCCAGACATTGTAACAACAACCATACCACCACCTGATTCAGCAGTGACGATTTTCTGATTCACATCCTCCTTAACTTTTTCCATTTCTTCCTGCATTTTCTGAGCTTGCTCAAGAATGGATTGCATATTAAATTTCATATCGTTTTTAGCTTTTTAATTAAAAAAATATTTAAAATAATAACGAAATTATAAAAAATAATTTTGATTTTTCAAAAGATTATTTTGATTTTTCAAAATTCATTAGTATTTTGATATTTTAATATTGAATATTTATCTAAAACATACGAGGTTATTATGGGAATATTTAACAGGATAGCTGATGTTGTTAAAGCAAATATCAACGAACTGCTTGACAAAGCAGAAGACCCTGAGAAAATGCTTAAGCAAATGGTTATCGAAATGGAAGAATCTATAAACCAAACTGCATTGGCAGTTGCACGTGCTATTGCAAACGAGAAAACTTTAGAGCGGAAAATAGAAAAAGCCAAAAAAGATGCTCTCGATTGGGAACAAAAAGCAGTAAAAGCATTAAACAGTGGTAGGGAAGACTTGGCGAAAGCCGCTTTGGAGAAAAAATCCATTGAAACCCGAAATTTTACCGATTTAGAACCGGTATTTCTTCAAGCAAAGGAAACATCTGAAAAATTAAGGAACAGATTAGCTACACTAAAATCAAAATTAGACGAAGCTCGGACAAGACAAAATACTTTGATTGCAAGGTCTCAAGCGGCAAAAGCAGAAAAACAGGTATCTCAGGCTATGGCTGGTGTAGGTTCTGATGCTTTTAGTAAATTTGATAAATTCGAAAGAAAGGTCGAACAAATTGAAGCTGAAGCTTCTGCTTTTGGTGAACTTGCCGATACAGGGAAACGTCTTGAAGAAGAGTTCAAACTTCTCGAACGAGATTCCTCAGTTGATAACGAGTTATTAGCTTTAAAACAAAAGATGGGATTATTACCAAGTTAAAAATAATAATAATAATAAATTTTTGGAGTTATGAATGAACGAAAACAACACAAGTCCGGAACAATCTTACAACGATGCTTGTAATAAGGTTGATAAAATTTTAAAATCTAATTTTCCTAATTACATCAGATTTGAAAACGGGAAATTTACAATACTGCAAGGTTCTACTCAAGTAATGATATCAGTGCATTATCTGATACAAAACGAAACAATCATTATTTGTAGTGCTAACGTAGTTAGAAAAGCTGATATTAATAATGAACTTATGCACTTTCTTCTTAGGAAAAATGCTCAAATTCAATTCGGTGCTTTTGGATTGCTTTTCGATGGCACCATCATATTTTCTCATTCAATTACAGGTTCTAACCTCGATGAAAATGAGTTAATGACTACATTGACTTCTGTTGCACAAATGGCTGATTATTACGACGATATTATTGTCGCAATGGCTGGTGGCAAAAGAGCAAAAGATTTCGGTTGAGATTTATAAAAATATTGTTCTGTCAGTTTTGCTAAGCTGACAGAACATTATTATTTAGGTTGTTTCTTTAATTACAAATCACAGATAATTTTATTATCTGACTTTGAATGTTGTCATTACAATTATAGCTAGCATTACTGCAATTATATAAAATCTTGTTACTATTTTAGATTCGTGTAAACCTGACTTTTCAAAATGATGATGTAGCGGTGCAATTTTGAAAATCCTCCTACCTTCTCCGTATTTCTTCTTTGTGTATTTGAAATATGAAACCTGTATTATTACAGATAATGTTTCAGCAAAAAATACTCCACCGACTATAGGCAGTAAGAACTCCTTTTTTATTAAGATACACAGAGCACCAATAGCACCACCTAAAGCCAATGAACCTGTATCTCCCATGAAAATCTGTGCAGGATAAGAATTATACCATAAGAAACCAAGTGATGCTCCGATTAATGCAGTACAGAATATTACAAGTTCTGCTGAACCATCAATGTATATAATATTAAGGTACTCTGCAAATTTCACGTTACCTGTGATATATGCAATAATTGCCAGAGCCAGAACTGATATACCAACAGTCCCTATTGAAAGTCCGTCTAAGCCATCTGTAAGATTTACAGCATTTGAAGTTGCTGTAATTATAAAAATGACTACTGGTATATAAAATATTCCGAAATCAAGATTTACATTTTTTGCAAAAGGTACAGTTGTCGAAGTGTTGAATTGGCTGAAAGTAGAAGAAAATGTTTCAGGGAAAAAGTATATAACAATACCTATAAATAAACCAATAGTTACTTGTCCAACAATTTTATACCTTCCGATTAATCCCTTCGGTAATTTTTTCACAACTTTAAGATAATCATCAATGAAACCGACAAAACCCATCCATAAAGTTGTTATAAATATCAAAATAACAAACATATTTAGCATATTTGCCCAGAGTAATGTAGGTAAAAGCAGAGCAAGTAAAACAATCAATCCCCCCATTGTAGGTGTTCCGGCTTTTGTATTATGCTGACCAATAGTTTGCAATTCTTCTTTAGCCTGCTCACCAATTTGCTTTCGTTTTAAAAATGCAATAATCTTTGGACCAAAATAAAAACTAATGAGCAAGGCTGTAATTGCTGATGCTGCTGCTCTAAAAGTAATATATTGAAAAACGCCAATACCTGGTATATCATAAAGAGATTTCAACCATTTTGCTAAAAAATAAAACATCTTTTCCCTTAATTTATTATCCTACTTTTTAATTCATTTACTATTTTCTCCATAGCCATTCCCCTTGACCCCTTCACCAATATCACATCGTTAACATTTATTTTTGAAGACAAATAATCAGCTATTTCATCTTTGTTTTCGAATATAATCAACTTTTTACTATCCTTGAATACCTCGGAAGCTTTTCTCATTTCTTTACCAACAACAAGAACAAAATCAGCAACATCCTGTGCATCATTTAAAATTGATTTATGCTCTTCAAAAGATGCTTCACCAAGTTCCCTCATGTCTCCTAAAACAGCGTATTTCATACCTGTTGACTGAATTTTAGACAAGGATTTGAAAGCCATCTTCATCGAATCTGGATTTGCATTGTAACAATCATTAAGAATAGTAAATTTTCCGAAATTCTCAACTATCATTCTTGCATAACCATGACCACTTTCCTGTTTGTATGATTCCAAACCTTTTTTTATTTCGTCGTCACTCAATCCAAAATGAAAACCAATCGAAGCTGCGGCAAGTGCATTCAATCCGCTTGCGAAACCAGTGGACTGCAACTCAACATCAAGTTTCCGGTGAATTGCAGTAATTTTCAATTTTGGTTGTAATGTCTCATTTATCGAGATATCTGCCTGAATCATTGCTTCTTTGTCTTTACAAGAATATGTGACCTCATCTTCAAGTATGAATTTATATTTGCTTAACCTGTCGTCATCTAAATTAATAAAACAGACACCACCGGTTTTATGCAAAAAACCGAATAGAAAAGTTTCTTCCATCTCCACACCGTCAAGGTCAATCAATTTTTCCAAGTGCTCTTTGCCAATATTGGTAATCAATCCGTGTGTAGGTTCAAGTATATCTGACAAAATTGCTATTTCACCTGGTTCATTAGTCCCAATTTCAAGTACAGCCATCTGAAAGCTATCATCAAGCTGAAAAAGCATGAATGGAAGTCCAATCTGATTATTAAAATTACGGTAAGTTGATAATACTTTGAATTTTTGAGATAATACCGAAGCTGTCATATCTTTTGTGGTAGTCTTCCCGTTAGAACCTGCAATCGCAACTATCGGAATATTAAATCTTCGTCGGTGGATATTGGCTAATTTGCCCAATGCTTTTAATGTATCGCTAACAACTATAACAGGTAAATTTCTACATAATTCTTCATTATCTCTGTACCAGTACTTATCAACCAAAACAGCTGATGCTCCAAGCTCCAGAGCGTCCTTTATATATTTATGACCATCTGTTGTTTCTCCTTTAAGAGCAACAAATAAATTGCCTTTCTTTATCTCACGACTATCTGAGCGGACGCCCTCACAAAACCAGTTTTCACCTAAAAATTGTACTGAACTGTCACCTAAATTGACAGCTAATTCATCTTTGGTAAATACCGCTTTATTTTCTCTCATCAAATCCTCACTTATTTTGACTAAAATCTATTAAAAAGGTACATCATCTATATCGTCTTCAAATTTCGAATTTTCGTCAAAGGGGGGGATAAAGTCTTCCTCTTTTTCTGCTTCTGCAGGTTCAATCCTCCATGCATCAAGGTTTGTGAAATAGCTGGACTTGCCATCTTTGTCCCATTTTCTTCCCCGAATATTAAAACTTACTTTAATATTATCCCCTATATTGTAATTTTCAATAATTCCGCATTTATCCTGAAGTAATTGAAATTTTATTAATTCAATAAATTCTCTTCCTGAACTGTTTTCCACGGTTTCAACGACAAATTCTCTTTTCTGGAATGTCCCAGTAACATTTTGCAATTCCAGAATTGCATGCAATTTTCCCGTTAATGTATATGTCATAATACCTCTAATAAAATAATAATTGAGCAAAATTACAATTTTTTATTTATTTTTTCGCAAAAGATATTTTGTAAAAATGTAATTATTTGAATTTTAAAAACATTTTGATTTAAAATTGCTCTACATATTTTGGGGAACAATAAGATGAAAAATAAAAAAGCTGTTGTATTAATGAGCGGAGGAATGGATTCGGCAGTTACTACTGCCATTGCCATTCATAAGGGTTTTCAGGTCTTTGCTTTGCACCTCAACTATGGTCAAAGAACACAATACCGTGAAAAGAAGGCTTTTTCTGACCTTGTGAAATACTTCGGGATTTCTGAATTGCTCGAAGTTGATGTTTCCTATTTCTCACAAATTGGAAACTCAAGTCTGACTGATAAAAAGATAGAGATAACAACCTCTTTGCAAATTTCAAGTTCCGATACCCAATGTTCAAATGAAATTCCTTCAAGTTATGTACCTTTCCGTAACGGCAATATTCTTGCCATAGCCACAAGCTGGGCAGAAACTATTAATGCAAATGCAATTTTCATAGGTGCTATGCAATTGGATTATAGTGGTTATCCTGATTGCCGTAGGGAATTTTTTGATGCATTTGAACAAGCTATTAACCTTGGCACTAAACCAGAAACTAAACTTAAAATTATTACTCCCATAATCAATTTTACTAAAAAAGATGTAGTCTTGAAAGGTAAGCAGTTGGGGGTTCCTTTCGAATTGACATGGAGCTGTTACAAAGATGAAGATAAAGCATGTGGTGTATGTGATTCGTGTTTATTAAGATTACGTGGCTTTGAACAAGCAAGAATTATTGACCCGATTAAGTACAAAAAATAATATGAAAATTGGAAAAATAGATATTGAACATGGTTTGGTACTCGCACCGATGGAAAGTATAACAGATTTGCCTTTTCGTCTGATTTGTAAAAGAATGGGTGCAGAACTTGTATATACTGAATTTATCGCATCAGAAGCACTTATTCGTGATGTCGAAAGGTCAAAAAGGAAGATGAATATTGTTGATGAAGAACGACCAGTAGCTGTACAGATATTTGGTGATAAGACAGAGTCAATGGTAAGTTCGGCTAAGATGATTGAAGATTCTGGTGCTGATATTGTTGATATTAATTTCGGTTGCTGGGTGAAAAAAGTTGTGAATAACAATGCTGGAGCCGCTTTTCTTAAATGTCCCGAGAAAATGGCTGATATGGTCAGAGCAATTGTTGATTCAGTCTCAATACCAGTGACTGCTAAAACAAGGCTGGGGTGGGATAGCAATTCATTCGTAATAGTTGAAACTGCACAAATGCTGGAGCAAGCAGGTGTTTTAGCTCTTGCAGTGCATTGCCGAACAAGGGCAATGGGCATGAGTGGTGCCGCTGATTGGAGCTGGATACCAAAGGTTAAGGAAAAAGTTAAGATACCAATAATTTTGAATGGTGATGTGAATACTCCGGTTGATGCTAAAAAAGCATTTGATACAACTCAATGCGATGCAGTGATGATTGCAAGGGCTGCCATTGGCAATCCATTTATTTTCAAATCTATGAAGGAATACTTAGTAACCGGGAAGCTTATTCAAATTTCCGTTATGCAAAGAATTGAAACATGTCTTGAGCATTTGAAATTATCAATGGATTACAAAGGGGAACGTAAAGGAATTTTGGAATTCAGGAAGAATTATTCGGGTTATCTCAAAGGTCTTTTTGACTCTGCTTCAGTTCGTCAAAAACTTGTTTTGTCTGAATCCTATGATGAAATCAGGGGAATTTTGATGAATTATTACCAATTTCTTGAAGAATCCGACAGACTTACTTGAAATTATATTTTTTACATAAAAGCTAAATCCCTGAAACAATAATATTTTTTTCAATTTGTGCTAATCAGCATGAAAAAGAATTAATCATATCTAACATATTTATTTATATATAACTTATAATTAATACATAAAAATTTTAATTATTTATTGAGATTTTTTTTTAAGTTATGTGTTATTATAGTTGATTTTGAATTGCAATATATATAAATATTATAAAATTTGAGAAATTTATTTGTTTTTGTTGAGATAATTTAATAGTTTTAAACTTTGTATTAGTGCAGAAAAGCACTAAACTATTGTTTTTTGAATAGAATTAAAGAAATAAATTGTGATTGATTTAATCTAATTATTATTAACATTTAAAGGAGGAACCTTTATGACATTAAAAAAACTTTTTGGAATGAAGCTTTTTGCAATAGCATTAGCTTTGTTCATTGTTTCTTCGGTAACTACCGAAGTTGCTAAGGCAGCATATCCGCCACTTCCAACGTGGGCTTATGGATGTATGTCAATTCAATCTATTCGTATTATGGACGGAGCTACACCTATTTACAATAGTACTGTAACTAGTTGTAATCAAAGAGATAGGACAGCTGACCCCGTTCAGGCAACATCCATAAAATTAGAAAGTGGCAAGACTTACAACATCGTCTGTGCTGGACTTTGCTATGGTGGTTCAAGTTGCTACTATGGTGGTAAAATTGGCGCTTGGATTGATTTCAACGGGAACCAATCCTATGCTGATGCAGGTGAGCGTGTTATGTGGAATTTTTTTGGGACAAGTTATAGTACAAATATTACTGGTTCTTTTACAGTCCCTCCAGTTGCTCAAGGTAAGGTCTTCAGGATGATTTTCAGTTGCCAATACTATTATTATTGTAGTGATTATGGCTATTATAATGTTGACCCAATGTACACCGGCAACCACTCTCCAGGCTATGGTGACCGTGCTTGCATTGACTTTTATGTAGAGAATCCCGCTCAACCTAATGCTGGTGCAGTTTCAATCGTACAGCCAGCAGGTGCTATAACAAAAGGAACTCAAAATATTGCTGTTCGTATTCGAAACTACGATGCTTTGGCTCCTTTGACATCTTGCAGAATAATTTGGAGAATTGACGAGGGGCAACCATCACAGGTATCCAATACTTATAACTGGACAGGAAACTTGGCATACAATGCTACTACTGATGTTGTTGTTGGTAGCTTCAATTTTAATGAAAGCAGAATGTACACAATTGATGCTTTTACTGAATTTCCAAATGGTAAAAACGATACTGACCCTTCAAATGACAGATGCTTGAGAAAATCAATTGCCCCAGCTCTTTCACCTGGCAATTATTACATTGGCAATTACCCAGGTTCATCTAACACATTTTCAACGATTACAGAAGCAACTGATTATCTAACAGCTGCTGGTTTAATTGGTGATGGTGTAATGAACATAATATTTCCGAAGGCAAATCCCGGACCTGCAGTATTTAGCGGTCCAATTATAGTTGGTGCATATCCTTCTGTTGGTAATAATACAGTTGCCATAAAATCTGAATCTGGGAATCCAGCTGACGTTATTGTTAATTTCACTCCCGATGGTACAACACCTTATTTATTATCAATGTCAAATTTGAAAAATACTTCAATTGAAGGCATTACTTTCAATACATCGACAGGTATTTCTAATTCGGGAATCATTAACTTGTCAAACTGCCAAGGAGTAACAATCAAGGATAATTTGTTCCTTAATAAAGTTGGTGCGGCTCAATCAACCAATTTCATGTCTGTGAATTTGAGCAATTGCTACGATATTACAGTTAAAAACAATGAATTCAGAGATGGTTCAATAGCTATCTTTGAAATTGGAACTTGCCCAAGAAAATTGGAGCTTTCTTACAATACAATCAAGGATTACTCATGGGTTGGAATTCAATTATCTGCTAACTCAACAGTTCCTTGCACTGAGAATATTGTGAAGATAGATACCAATAAGTTCAGTGGTACAAATATGAGGATGGGTATATCTTCAACAAATGGAACTGAAATAACAAGGAACCAATTCAATGGATTCACAGGTTCTTCTACATCTGATGCTGTTATTTATGTTACTAATAATGATCCAATAAACTTTACAGGTACTACAACTATTGATAAAAACATAATGACAGCCGGCATAACAAACATTAATGGTATTTATGCTGTAAACGTGCCAAAGTTGAGCATCACAAATAACAAAGTTTATACAGTTGATATTTTAGGTGGTGGTATAGCGGCACATGCTGTAAATATTTCAGGATCTGGTAGTTCATCCGACCCTGTTTATATTACAAAGAACGAAATAAAGAGTGGTTCACCTGGGGTTGCAACAGCGTCAGTTAACAATTATGGTCTATATACCCTCAATAGCACTATAAGAGCAAATTACAATGATATTGACTTGATTTCAGGAAGTGCTAATGTTTATTCTGTTTATGCTTTAAATACAGGTGGCTATATAGCAAACAGCCAGATAACAGCTGTTGAAGCAAACGGAGTATATTTGAATAATAGTACATTGGGCTTTTATTACAATTCGGTTGCTAACCGTTCAGCAACTTATCCTGCACTATTGATTAACACAGGAACTGGAACAATCAGAAGGAACATATTCCAAAATGAAGGTACAGGGCCAGCAGTAATAGCAACAAGTGCAACAGGTAATACAATTGATGAAAACAACTACTGGACTAAAAACACATCACCAACCCCAACATTAGGTCGTTGGAACGGTGTAAATTATGCTACATTAGCTGACTGGCAAGCCGCAAGTGGAAAAGATGCAAATTCATCATCAATCGAGATTTCTTTCTTCGATTTCGATGCACAGAATTTGAGCTTGAATACATTTGATGAAAAATTGGTATTCGACAGCCCAATTGACTTTAGTTCATTCCCGGGTTATGACGCAGAAATTCAACAAAAAGACTATTTAGGTCAGACAAGATATTCATACTTTATGGGTTCAGAAAACATTGTTCCGGAAGTATTCATTACAAATCAACCAAAAGGTGTAATGGATTGCTATGGTAAAACAGGTTATTACATTGGTGTAACAGCTTATGTAACAAGAGGCGTTCAGGCAAGATTTGAATGGTACAAAGATGGAAAGAGCTTGACAGAGCTTTACAAGAGCCCGACAGAAAACTGGGCAGAAAAAGCATCAATCTATCTTGACAGCTTACCATTTGCCGCTGGCAAACCAGGTTTGAATTATGACATGGAAGGAACATATCGTTGCTTGGTTAGAGGTAGCGGTGCAGAACCAAAATGGTCAAACAGCGTTCTTGTAAATGCTCTTAGTGATGCAGAAATCACAAGAGAGCCAGAAGACGTAAGAGTTGACAACGGTGGTACAGCAATCATTGAGGTAGAAGCCCATATAGTTGCTGATGAAGGTATTGATGACCCATTGTATCAACCAGAAGTTCAATGGTACTATACAAGAAATAATCAACCGGTTAAGAATGACTTATCAGTTGACGGACACTTCACTGGTGCAAAATCAACAATATTGACAGTTAGAAATATTGATGACCAATTGTTATCCGGTCCGTTACAGGATGGTGTATATTGCGTACTTAAGGGTTCTTGCAATACATTAACATCAAAAACAGCATTTGTTAAGTTGTTCCCACAGATATTTATCAACCAGGATCCTGCAAATGCTACACCATGCGAAGGTGCTGCTGCTTCATTTAGAATTACAGCTACTTCATCTGACCCAGATGCTACATTGGAATACCAATGGCGTAAAAATGGTGTTGCTATCCCGGGTGCTACAACCAATACATATAATATTGCAGCTGCTTCAGCCGCTGATGTTGGAACATACGATTGCGTTGTAACAGTTATCCCAGGT
>RCNQ01000358.1 GCA_003731675.1 Bacteroidetes/Chlorobi group bacterium ChocPot_Mid | reverse complement strand
AAAAGCCGTTTCCAGAAGCCCTTACAGCTAATGCAAAGACATTGTTGGGATTAACAGGCGAAACTGCAACTGCCGTTCTTGTAACTAATGTTGTAGGTGGTATGCCTGTATTCAACCTGTTCCATGTTTCACCGAAGTCTGTTGATTTGATTACACCTGAAGTGCTGAAAATATTATAGAACCATCTTGTTGCGGCATACAAAATATTCGGCTCCTTAGGATTCTGTTTCAAATCACATATCAATAAAGTATCAAGAATATATTTCCATGTTTCTCCTGCATCAGTTGATTTCCAGATTCCTCTGCTACCTGCGGCAACCAAATTATTTGAATTTTCTGGATGTATAATAATTTTTCTTATATAAGAAAAATTAAATGTAGATGATGTATATGAAAGTCCTGTTGGATTCCATGTTTCACCAGCATCAGTTGATTTGAATACACCCATTGCATTACCATTTTGTATCCATCCCATAGTGTCGAAATCACCTAAAGCAATATATAATATATCACCATTTTTAGGGTCCACAGCTATATCTGAGATACTGATTGTAGGTAGGTTGTCGGTCAATGGTCTCCATGTTTTTCCAGAATTATCGGTTTTCCATACACCACCATTTGGTGCACCAACCCACATAACATCTGGATTAGTAGGGTGGAACGCCACGCAATTTATTCTTCCATTTCCATGACAAGAAATAGTGTCATAAGATTTTCCGGGAGTATATGGTCCCAAAGGAACCCAACCGGATTGTGCCTGTAAGCGTTCCTTTTTTGATTTGCTTAACTGCATCATCTCCTCATAAGATTTTGCACTTTGTCTCAATTCAGGGAATGAACCATCGGCATTTACCTGATTTTCGTTTTGCCATAGAAATCGTTGATACCATTTCCAACCCTTAACTTTTGACAGGTCTTTGTCTTTTGCCCAATTTTCGAAAGCATTTTTGTAGTCATAATAATTCAAATTCTCATATTTCTTTCCGGATAAATCAGGAAAGTACTGCGCATTTGAATAAACAATAAATGCTATAAAAGCAATAATAATAATCGTAATTTTTTTTAACATATTTCACCTATATTTGTCAATTAATTTTTCACTTTAATCAAATAAGTGTTTGGCTCAGGAAAAACATTTGTATCTTTTGCTACCTTAGCCAAAAAATCTCTCAATGGTTTTGTCTGTAAAGTTAAAATCCAGTTTTTACGTGTTTCCAATAACCCGTATTTCTTGCGTTCCTTTGGTTTTAGTCGTTTTGCCCAATCATCATCTAAAGAGGATATCCATAAAGTGTCATCTTTTAACGTAATCTTTGAGATGCTATGACCGTTTATAAAATGCTGGGTATGAAATCCGCTCAGAGATGCAGATTTATCAGCCAGCAAATCGAGAAAATATATACCATTAATTAGGGTTATTCCCGCTTCAAATTTACTGGTTGCAAATTCTGCTAGCAAGGAATCGGGAATGATAATATTTGTATCAAGACCTTTTCTTGCCTGATAAGTTTCATTCACTATTAATTCATACATTTTTAAATTATCAGGATTGCTTGTGTCTGCAAAAGCAAATGTCCACAAAGAGGAATCCCTTTGCATCCAAGTCCCTTCCAATGCATCCAACTTAACAAGAGTATCCTTTGTATAAATAGGAAAAAGACTGAGAACCAGACAGCCACTGAATGCTGTTGAAATAAGAACCAGTGCGACGATTATGTGCTTTTTCATTTTTTTCTCCAATTAACAATTCACAATTATTTTGGTATCCTGCTTTTCGCTTTCACATATACTAACATATCTTCACGCCTGGCTATAGATATAATGTACACAACTATTATTTCTTCAAGGATTTTATATACAATCCTTACTCTTTTGTTATCGGCATACATTTTTCTGTAACCGCTAAGGTCTATACCTGCTTTATTTCCCAAACCATCTCCAAGTTCCGGTTTTTCCTTAAGTTTTTTAATCTGCTTCAAGACTTTAATCCGCACACTCCCATCCAAATCTTCTAACTCTTTTTTGGCTTCCGGGTGAAAAATGATTTTATAATTCAACTTCATTAATCCCTTGCTCGCTAAGAATTTTTTCAAAACTAATTGATTTATCTAATCGAGTTTTCTCACGCTGTTTAATAATATTTGCAATTTCTATATGTTCCGATAATTCCAAAATTCTTTCGTATTCGTCTATCGGCAGCATAACGGCTTCCAATTCATTATTCCTTATTACAGCCACTTTTCTGAGTTTCTTATCCCTCAATCTTGACAGGACAGTTCCAATATTTCTTCCTAAATTGGTAGATGAAATAATCTCGTCTTTTGTATATGAAATCATAATTCCCTCATTTGTTTACAATTATTATCCGCATAATTATACGTATAATTGCACGTTATATTTTACAGAATGCAATATAATAATTGTATTTTCAACCTCTCGTTTCCGTATTCATAATTATTTTGTTAATTTTGATAGCTTTTAAATTTTCTTTTTATACCATTTATAAAAAATGTTAACATTAAAATTAATGTTATCGAATTCACAAAACTCAGGAAAACCTCCCTTTGCATCCCGGATATTTCCATGAACCGATATTTTCGACTTTGCTGGCATTTGTTATTTATTTTCCGCTTTCAATTTCCAAAATCCATTCTATAAGTTGTAAGTACAATAATCTGGAAACAAAAATTGATTCGGGTGTTTGAGCAATTTTATCATTATCAGATTTATAGATTTTTTTTGTATCGGAAATACCGCTTGTAAGATTTTGTGTGCTATTGTCAATTCTTTTACCGAATATCTTTGAAACTGAATTTACAAGAGTTGTTGTTGATTTAGATAAAGCTGTTCGAAATTTATTTTTATTTGATAAATTATAGCATATTTTATTGTTAATACTATTGTTGTCAAGTGTTCTCCAATCAATTTTAAAGTTATATTCTTCTGAAAAATATATTTTTTTTATTAAATCCCCTTTTCTGAACATTGATGGTCCCCTTAATTCAAAATTAAAACTTATTTTTGCAATTGAATCAGATATAAATTCTCTAATTCCATCTGTCATCCATACTGAATAATTTTCTCTGGTTTCACCTACTTCCGCCCAAGTAGATTGTTTAATATGCTCAATAAATCCATTTTTTAAACCTTCCAAAGTTAATTTATTGCTGATTTTGGTTTTGACATCAAACTTGTTTTTTCTTAGGTAATACTTCTTGAGCTTGTACCAAGGCAATTAATAAGAAATTCGCAACTAAAAATAATAATAACTTTTTCATAACTTATTCCTTTGGTTTGTGAAAACTAATTTTTAAATCTTTTTCAAAATCGTCTCAGATTTCAATTCTAAAAATAACTTATTTTACTGAAATATCATCTATTTAACTTAGAATTAAAACATGCTTAATTCCCTTCTCCTCTCTCCCTATTTTTTCTTCCCACTCCTGTTTTCTGACTTCTGTCTTCCCAATTGTTAATTGTGAATTTTTAATTGTTAATTGCCTACGAAGTTTGCTTTCCTTTTCTCCAAAAATGCAGTTGTTCCTTCTTTGAAGTCTGCTGTACCACATGTTCTTCCAAATATTCTTGATTCATAAAATAAGCCGTCGGCAGGGGATAGCTCTTCGGATGCAAGTATGCAGTCAACTGCCGCTGATACTGCCAAAGGTCCTTTTGATAAAATCAATTCAACAAATGCAATTGTTTTTGGTAAAAGTTCTTCAGGTGAAAAAACTTCGTTGACTAAACCGATTCTTTTTGCTTCCTGAGCATCAACCATGTTACCAGTCAGTATGAGTTCCATTGCTTTTGCAGTTCCAACCAAACGGGGAAGACGTTGAGTACCTCCATAACCCGGAATAATTCCAAGATTTACTTCGGGCTGTCCCATTTTTGCTTTTTCCGATGCAAATCTAATGTGGCAAGCCATTGTAAGCTCGCAACCACCACCGAGTGCAAAACCATTAATTGCCGCAATAGTCGGAATTCGGAGTTCTGCCAATCTTCGCATAACATAAGAGCCGTATTCTGAAAAGAGTTTACCGGAACGTTCATCGGATTCATTCAATTCCTTAATGTCTGCACCTGCGGCGAAAGCTTTATCTCCTGAACCAGTTAAAATTAAAGCATGAATATCCTTATCTAACTCAATTTTTTTGAAAGCATCATCAAGTTCATCGAACATTTGTTTGTTCAAAGCATTCAACTTATCTGGTCTGTTTAAAGTAATAATTACATACTTTGCTTTCTTTTCAAAAATAATTGTTTTGTAATCCATAGCGTTTCTCCTTAGATTTGAAGTTTTATAATTAGTTATTTTTCATCAAATTTTATTAAATAGTTAAAAATATATTGTCAATATAATAAAAGAATTCATTATTAAAAAAGGTAAGATGCATATTATTGAAGGTAAAAAAATATTAATATTAATCATTTTTGTGATTTCAATTAATACTATAAGTCTTAATTTACATGCAAAATCACCTGCAACACCAACTTTTCTTGTCATTGATGAAAATGAATTAACCCCGGGAGTAACTTACAGAAATATTTTAATTGGCAAAGGCAAACTTAAGCATTCTGTTCATGTCGTAGAAGCAAACCTGACTAATCCTTTTATATCAGCTGCTGTATTAAAAGCTCATAATCAGGTGAATGAACTGGAAAAATTGCATGAAATGATAAAAAAATATGACTCTTTGAACAAGGACTGCAAAACTGTTGTATCAATAAATGCTAACTTTTGGAGAGCATACAGCAATAGACCAATTGGTCCAACAATTGTTAATGGTGAAATTTTGGAAATGATTACTCATAAGCAATGGACAAGCGGACTATTTGACAAAATTTCTTTTCTTTATATTGATACTTTTTTTATTCAAGGGACATTCAAAACACAAAAAAACGAGGTATTTGAAATTGGCAAAGTGAACAGAAGGATGGATTCTTTAGGAATTTCATTTTACAATAAGTTTGGTGGTGATACTATCCCTTATGTGCAGTTTAGTAAATTAACAAAAGCTTTTCAATTAGCTATTCAGGATACTGTTTACGATGATTCAACAGAAGCCAAATTAGATACAGCTGGCTTAATGGATGCTATAAAAACTGAGCAGATGGAGTCAAACCTTGAGCATCTCACTAAGAAAATATCAATAAGATACCTTGACAATCCCGCAGTTAATAAGTTAATGAAGTGTATTGTAATAGCAATCAATGATACAGGTTGTGTTAAAATGCCTGAAAATGGTGCAGTGATTACTTTTGGTGATGATTACAGGAATAGATTGTTACCACAAATAAATGATACATTATATCTTAAATTCAGCACAAATATTTTTGATTCAGTCGAATTTTACAATGCTGTCTCAGGAACACCACGTCTTGTCAGAAATGGAATAGCTAAGCACGAAGCAAGGGAAGAAGGTTCAAGGGGCAGAAGGTTCATTAACAGGACTTTACCGAGAACAGCCATAGGTACAAATCAAGATAAAACTAAATTATTTTTTGTTGCTGTCGAACCTGGTAGCAATTGGAAAAGGACAATTGGAGCATCACTTGCCCAGCTTGCAAACATTATGAAAATGGTCGGTTGCTGGGA
>RCNQ01000133.1 GCA_003731675.1 Bacteroidetes/Chlorobi group bacterium ChocPot_Mid | reverse complement strand
GAAGATTTAGATGCTATTGAGGAAGATGATTTAGAATTTTGTGAGACTCAGTTGGAGCAAGGTAAGGAAATTGACGAGGAAGAAGATTCTACAGATGATGTTGTTGAGGACAGATTTCAGAAAACTGATATTGAAACTTTCAGAACTTTGTGGCTTTCTTATGTTGATAACGGAGAACCGGAAGAGTTTACTAAAGGTGGTATCCATAAAAAAGCATTAATGGCAATGATTATGGATTGGTTTGGAACACCGTATCGTTTTGGGGGGAATACAAGAAAAGCTATTGACTGCTCCGGATTTGTACAAAGAATTTTCACAGATGTTAGTGATTTAATGCTACCTCGTACAGCCCGAATTCAAATCAGCATAGGTGCTGAAATATCGAGAGATGAACTCGAATTTGGGGACTTGGTATTTTTCCATACTTACTCATACAGATATGCATCACACGTGGGTATTTATTTAGGTGATGGATTGTTTGCACATTCCAGTTCAAGGTGGGGAGTAACTGTTTCATCATTAAATTCAAGTTACTATGCAACTCACTTTATTGGCGGGCGGAGATTGTATCTCAATGATTTAGAACAATATGTCAATAAAACCTCTTTCAGTTCATCTGAATGATTTTAAGTATTTTTTATTGCTTATAAATTTGTAATTAGTAAACATTATTTTTGAAATCCGATTTTAATAAATTAAATTTTATTGTGATTATATTTCATTGTGAATGAAACTTTTTATAACAGTCAGTGGCGATAGTAAAACCGATACAATTGATTCAGGTTTTGGGAGATGCCCTTATATTTTAATTTATGAAACCGAGAATGATAGTTTTAAATTTATTTCTAATCCTCATCAGGATTCACAGGCATCTGTAGGTGCATCGGTAGCATCTATGGCTGTCGAAATGAATGTAGAAGCAGTAATTTCGGCAAATCCCGGACCAAAAGCATTCAATATTTTGAAAGATGCAAATATTAAAATTTTTCAGGCTACGGCAAATACAAAAATTAAAAGGGTAATAGCGGCTTTTGAAAAAAATGAATTGAATCAATTGGAAGAATATATACCGTATCAAGGTTAACATTTGGAACTCACTTCAGAACAAAAAGAGATTATTGCTTTTTACAAGAATGCTTTAATCAGAAGCAATAATGATGAAGATTTTTCGGGATTTATCGAAAATTTATCTGAAGAAGAGTTAATATCTTATTTGTATTTTGAAGCGCAAAGGTCAAAATGCTTTTTGGAGGAATTGGGACTTGCGACAGACGGAGAGATAAATAGACTGTTCAAAGATAATCGGCATTTGATTAAATCAAATTCAAAATATGATTTTATGATTAACTTTATTTCCGACATTACGAAATTCGGGAAGTCTTCCGAAGAAGTTATTCGGAATGTGATAAAAAAATACAATGAACATATTAGAGTACTGTCTGAAGATGAAATAAAATTTTTTATGGAATGTTGATTTGACTGATATATTATTATATAAAGGTTATAAAATTAATTTTCATATAAAAAATGTTTTCAAACAAATAAATTTTTAATTTTTTTTAAAACGAAATTTTTGATATTTTAGAATCAGCGGCGAGATAATAATTTAAAAATATCCGAATTAAATTAAAATTTAACTTTGAAATTGTATAAGTTTTAATACATAAATTTACTCAACAATTATTTACGGATAAAAAAACTTTAAGCTTGGTTTAAAGTTATTTAGTTTTAATAAATAGCTTGCATAAGTTTAATTCTTGTCCAATAAACATGATTATTCATTTTTGAAAGTAAAACATAATGGCACGACCATCAAAGATTAAACAAGCTGTCAGAACTGCTTTGGTTGACTACTTAGGGCTGACGGAAGACGAAACATTATTAGTCATCACTGATGAGCATTTAAGGGATATCGGTATGGAGATTTACGAAACGAGTAAAACTCTTTGTGCCGAATCCATTTTTTTGGAGATGTCAGCAAGGAAATTTAATGGGGAAGAGCCACCTGATGCAGTAGCCGAAATTATGAAATCAGTTGATGCAGTAATATCGCCAACATCAAAATCGCTGACACATACAAAATCGAAAAGGGAAGCTTCAAAACTTGGTGTCCGAATAGCTACTATGCCTGGAATAACAAGGGATACTTTAATCCGTTGCTTAAGTGCTGACCCTCAGAAAATTATGGAAGTTACCGAACTTGTAGCTCAAAAATTGCATGATGTAAATAACATCAGAGTAAAAACAGAGCTGGGAACTGATATAACATTACCTGTCAGGAGAAGAAGAATTATGTCAAGTACAGGTATATTAAGGAACATAGGTGATACTGGCAATTTGCCTTCAGGTGAAGTCTTTATGGCACCTGTTGAAGATGAGACAAGTGGTGTTGTGGTTTTTGACGGTTCAATCGGTGGGATTGGCTTGCTTTCCGAACCAGTCAGGGTAGAAATCTCAAAAGGTTACATTAAAAAAATTAAAGGTGGAAAAGAAGCACAGCAATTTGAGGAGATGCTCAAAGGTGTTCACAATGAAAAAGCATTTGCTGTTGCTGAATTTGGTATGGGGACTAATTATGCCGCAACATTGACAGGTCAAATACTTGAAGATGAGAAAATTCTGGGGACTATCCATATTGCTTTTGGAAATAACCTTACAATGGGTGGAAAAATAAAAGTAGCAAGCCATGTTGATGGTCTTGTTATGAAACCTGATGTATATTTCGACAAAGAATTGGTTATGAGTAAAGGTAAATTATTGATTAAAGAATAATTTTATTTGTTACAATGGCTGAGACAATATTTTCAAAGATAATCAGAAAAGAGATTCCTGCTGATGTAATTTATGAGGATGATGAGCTGTTAGCTTTTAAGGATATTAATCCACAGGCTCCTTATCATATATTGATAATTCCAAAAAAGGAAATACCAACTGTGAATGATATAGTTGAAGAAGATGCTAATTTGATAGGGAAAATTATACTTAGGGCTAAAAGGATTGCTCAGGAACTGGGCTTTGCCGAAGATGGTTACCGTCTTGTGTTTAACTGCAACAGGAATGGCGGACAGGATGTATATCATATACATTTACATCTACTTGGTGGCAGGCAGATGCATTGGCCTCCTGGATGATATGATTATTAATTTCCTATTTTTCCTGATTTTGAGTCATCCCATAAAGTGGAATTTCTCGGGTCTATGTATTTTAGGTTATCGAATACATCAGTATCTTTGTGTCCGTTGAAAATACTTGCTATCTCCTGAGCTTTCGAATCGAAAAACAAATCCAGTAAAACACTTGATTCAACTAATTTATTTTTCTTGAATAATGCCATATTGTAAAAGATGGATTTCAGATTTTTCAGTGCCTCAGACTTAGAGGATTCCATCAAATCCAAACCATCTACATAGTAAGCAAAAATAAGTTTGCGGAGTTCGTGAAACCTAAGATTTGTTAACTCTGATGTAATATTGAACTTTGACATTTCACCCGGATTGGAATATGATGAAAATCCATCAGCATTGTAGGAAGAACCAAGTTCAACTATTTTTCTTGCTTCAGAAAAAGCAGAACTTCCGCCAAGTTCTTCCCAAGTGTCTAAGTCAAAACCAATAATGAGTAGCATATAATAATCAATGACGCTTGTGAAGGCATCAAATCTCAATGGATTGTATGTGAGGTTTGCACCTAAGGCATATTCGAAAGCCCATTTATCTTCATACATTCTCAGATTGACTGATTTTCTGTCACCTTCTCCTTCGATGGGTCGGGTTGATATAATAAATAATTTTGCAGAATACCTGTTATTTAAACCACCAGACAGATATATTGTCATTTGTACATTAATTGGGTCTCCCTGCCAGTCGTTTTGGGTAAATTTTTGATTATTGATATAATTTTCAAGGTCTCTTTTCATTGTAGCAACATTGTTTCTTGCTTCGAACTCAAGTTGTTCGACATTCACAGTTATTTCTGCCTTGATTTCCTGTGAAAAAATTTTGGTTTGATTTAATGATATTGTTAGTGCAACAATAAAGCAAGTAATAATTATTTTTTTCATTTTGTTCACCTTAAAAAATTAATCAACTTAAGTTTTATTCATTAACGAAATAATATTTTGTAAATTATAATTTTATCAAGATTTAAAAAGGATAAACCAGATAATATCTTGGCTTTCTGTAACTAAATTCAACAGCAGGTGAAGGTAATTTATAATAATTTAATGTCTGAGCAAGCCAGTTCCAGAATGTTCCCTTGTTTGGGAAAAATTTTACTAAATCGTAATCCAGAGCAACAATGAATCTCGGGCTTCCCCAAACTTCGTATTTTTTAATTTCTGTTACGGGTTTGTATTTTTCGATTATCTTAGTATTGCCAGCTTGTGAATATACATCATAAGCCATAAGATTCCTTGCCGCATAACCAAAGCTAAGTTGTAACCAAGATAACCAATATTTTTTCATTGATTCAGGTAAAAGATTATGGATATTAACAGAAATCCATGTAGTATGTGAGCTGTAATCATCAATAAAAACGGAGTGTGGTGCTCTTTGCAGTTCTCCGTGCAAATTTGCAGGAATATACGTGAACTTTGGTGTGAAGTTTTGTAAAAAAGGGAAATAATGCTGACCGATAAAGTACAATGCCCCAGCTGTATTTGCGTAGAAATCTGATGGACTGAAGCCCCAGTTTTTTCCAAAACCATCTAAAATTTCTATATAATTCAAATAAGACCATCCCATAACAGAACCCCAAATAGCTGAAGCATCATTGCTGAACCCACATTCGATAAGCATTTCCCTAATGAAGTATGAAGCGATATATGAGTCGAAGAAATGCCCTGCTTTGTCAGCCCATAAATCTTGTTTTATATCTTCTGCAAATTTGAAAGGTCCGAGAGTATCCCACAATGTTCTTAATTGAAAGATATGTTGTGCAACCAAAATTCCTGCGAATCCAGTTCCAAATGCGATGGTTCTCATAGGTCTGATTTCCGTTTCTTCAAGAACAGGGTTGCCGCTGATGGTATATCTCGGATTATCTGCATAAAAAAATTGTGACAGTGGTATATAATTGTTCGTTGTTGAATCGTTGTTTGTTTTTGTCAGTTGCTCATTTAAATCACTATTTTGAGTAATGATTAATGAATCCGACAATAACACTAAATTGTCATCCTGACCTGAAAGCAGATTTAATGGTGATAGTACTAAAATTATTATTGCAAGAAATATATATGAGATTCTGTGGTTTTGCATTTTTCTGTTGAGCAATTATTCTTAAAAATTTATACTGAAAGGGTAAACTAAATAAAATCTTGTTTTGCTTTTGCTGAATTCAATAGCAGGTGAAGGCAACTTGAATAAGTTGACGGACTGCCTGAGCCAATTCCAAAAACCCCCTGTATCCGGTATGATTTTTACCAAATCATAATCAAGTGCTATTATAAATCTTGGGCTTCCCCAAACGATGTCTGAACGAACATCGGCAATTTTTTCGTATTGTTGTTTTAATTCAGGATAATGAAATACATCTAAAATATTTCTTGCAGTATATCCAAATGAAATTTGGAGCCATGGTAGCCAATAGGATTTCAAGTTCTCAGGTAACATATTATAGATATTGACTGATAACCAAAAAGTTTGAGAGCTGTAATCATCATTGAACATATCGTGAGGCATTCTTGGTTTATCTCCGTGCCAGTCAGCAGGGAAATACATAAATTTTGGCGTAAAGTTTTGCAAATAGGGTATGTAGTGCTGACCGATAAAAAATGCGGCACCAAAGACATCAGAATAAAAATCAGAGGGACTGAACCCCCAGTTTGTTCCAAAACCATCGAGAATTTCAATATATGTAGAATAAGAAAGACCGATACCTGCACCCCAAAGACTTGCCGCATCGTAGCTCAGACCACATTCCATAAGTGTTTCACTAAAAATATAGGATGCCATATAAGAGCCATACATATGTCCGAATTTATCTACAAAAAAGTCTTGTTTGATGTCTTCCATAAATTTGAAATCGCCACGTTCTTTCCAGATTGTCTGTAATTGCCAATTATGCTGAGCAACAAATACAGCAGTTAAACCAGCTCCGAAAAGGACTGTTGGCAGAATTTTCAAATCAGATTCTTTCAATGGTAAGCCACCGCTTATTGTATATCTTTGATTATCTGCATAAAAAAATTCATTTAAGGGGATAAATTTATAGGGGTCATTTAATTCGTAATTTGTGTCGTTCGGAAAATCAATTCTTTCTGTGACTGAGACAGAAGACGAGGAATCGTCAATTATTGCTTGTGTGTCCTTATTAATATTATCATTAGATAAATTCATTCCAGAAGCAAGAACTTTTGCAAAAGCCAAAGAAGAAAATACAGCAAAAAAAATGATAATCAAGATGAAGCTCTTAATTTCCGGATTATCAAAAACGAATCTATCCCTTATAGTTTTAGTACTTATCAATATTTTATTTGAACAAATGTAATTTTTTAAAAAGTCAAAAATAACAATAAAGAATTGTATTATCGTTAATAAAATTGAATTTTAATATTAAATTAATAGTATTAATTTTATATTTGTAATCTGTATAAATTCAATTATACAATAAAAAAGATTTAGAATAAATTATTGATGGAAACTTTAGGTACAAGATTAAGGTCGGAAAGGGAGAAGCAAAAACTTAGTTTGGAAAAAGTAAGTGAGCTGACAAAAATTCGGGCGCATATATTGAAGGCACTTGAAAACGGGAATTATTCGGTCGTACCACCGGTTTACGCAAAAAGTTTTGTAATTAACTACGCAAATTTACTTAAAATACCATATAATGAAATCGAAGAGGAGGTTGACGAGCTTTTTAAATCCAAGCTTCCCGAACCTGTTCAATTTAATATTACTGAACCTGAAGTAAAACCTTCAAGAGATTGGAAGAGCTTATTTTTAAAGCCGAATTTGATTTTTGAGAACAAGGAAAGAATAGTTAATTATCTTATTTATATTACTGTTACAGTAGCTTTACTGCTGGTTTTTTATTATTCCTTTATCTATGAACCTGATTTTGGTGTAAGGGATAGCGACAAAAAGAATGAAGATACAACGGCTGAATTAATAAAACCAGAAGGCAAAGGGCTTTTCTCTTTCTATAATGGCGGGGATAGCATAAGTTTAGAGGTAAAGGCAAAAGATAGTGCCTGGATGAAGATAACAATTGATGGCAAGTATAGTGACCAAGCGAATATGTATCCTGGATATGAAAAAAAATGGAGTGCCAGTGAATATTTTATGGTTACTCTTGGGAATGCAGGAGCAGTGGAATTCAGGCGTAACGGTGAAAAGTTGCCACCTTTGGGTCCTTTCGGGACCGTAGTCCGAAATATAAGAATTACGTCGTCTGAGGTTGTAAATTCATCTTATCCTTATGAAAAAGATTCAGTTAAGGTTGCTGAAAGCAGGAAAAGAGCGAAATCAAAAAAACCTTCAATAAATGCTTCAAAGATAATTGAAAAAGCAGAATTTGAGAAAACCACTGATGTCAAATTATTTGATACAAGAACCTCAGGTGAGGGACCTTCTTTGTTCAAGAAAAAAGAAGAGAAGTTGAAACCGATTAAACCTGTTCCCGAACACGAGGAAACAAAACCACCGAATTAAACTTTTTTTGACAGTTGATATTTAGGTAAAGCTAATAAAAAAATTATAAATTGTCAGAAAATAATCTTAAATTTGTAGTTCGGTTAAAATTGAAATTAAAGATAAGTATAAATTATTTAATTATTTAGGTGAATTATTATGAAAAGGACTTTTCAACCAAGCAGAAGAAAACGATTGAATAAGCATGGTTTCAGAGCCAGAATGGCAACAAAAAATGGAAGAAAAGTTTTATCGAGTCGCAGAGCTAAAGGCAGATATAAATTAACTGTAAGCGACGAAGGTAAAAAAGCATAGGTTATTTGACTGAGTCATTTGGCGATAATTTTTCCTGATTTTGCAATAAGCTGTCTGCTTAATGTTTAATAAATAAATTTTGGTATGATTGAAGCTAAGTTGCAATCTGTCAAGGGTAAATCCAGGTTTGATGAAATTTTTAAGACAGGTCAGAGGTTTAATAACAAAGACTGTATTTGTTTTGTCAAATTTGAGGAAAATCCTTCAGAAGGAAGTCTTAATGAAAGACGAATTATTTATTATACTGTAGCAATTAGCAAGAAAATCGCCAAAAAAGCGGTTGTCAGAAACAGAATCAAAAGACTTTTGAGAGAAAGCTTAAGGCAAATCCTGAAAACAGATTCAAATTTATTTAACGGAATTAGTGAATTTGTTATTATCTGGAGATGGGCTCCGAAACATCGGTCTCTTGTCAGATTGAAAGAAGTAAAAGATTCTGTAAATAATGTGTTACAAAAATCACAATTTTTTCAGATTAATGTTGAGAAAAAAATTTGAAGTATGTTTTGATAATATTGATTAAATTTTACAAATTAGCTATTTCTCCTTATTTGCCTTCGTCTTGCAGATTTTATCCAACATGTTCGGAATATTCTATGGAAGCATTGCAAGAGTACGGTGCGTTAAAAGGGGGATGGATGTCTGTAAAAAGGATATTCAGATGCCATCCTTTTAATAAAGGTGGTTATGACCCTGTGCCATGCAAACATAAACATGAGGAAAATCATGATAATTTGGTTTTGGCTGATTTGAAAGAAGTAACTAATGAATCATGAAATATTTTGTTAATGAATAATAGATTTTTATAAAATGGATAAACGTTCCTTACTTGCAATTGTTCTCATCACTGTAGTAGTGATGGTTTGGCTTTTTTATACTTCGATAACAACGCAACACCCGACAAAGGATGCCAATAACAAAGTCAGCAAAACGGATACTACTCAAACTGTAGAAACAGAAAAAAAGGCAGAAGCAGAAGAATCTTCAACTATTTCTGAAACAAATAACCAGACATTACCTGACAGCACAAAGTTAG
Organism: Bacteroidetes/Chlorobi group bacterium ChocPot_Mid; assembly: GCA_003731675.1. Taxonomy (GTDB): domain Bacteria; phylum Bacteroidota; class Ignavibacteria; order Kapaibacteriales; family UBA2268; genus ChocPot-Mid. The sequence continues at coordinate 7,499 of RCNQ01000133.1, read as the reverse complement.
TCAGGAAATATGGAGCGTATTTTGCGGGTTTTGCTGAAGGAAAAGAAGAAATAATTACAATTGAGACTGATTTATTAAAAGCAAAGATTAGTAATAAAGGTGCAACTTTATTGAAATGGCAGTTGAAAAAATTTAAGCAGTGGAATGGTTATCCCAGTCAGTTGATTGCAGAAACTAACCCTGATTTGAGAGGACAATTATATCTGACTTTTATTACTAAAGAAGCTAAGAAAATAGATTCAAGGGAATTGTACTTCAATATCCCGACGAATGGACAGACTAAATATACAATCAAGGGTAACCAATCCTTGACAATAACGGCAAGACTCCAGATTTCCGAAGATAAATATATTGAGAAAAAGCTAACTTTTTTTGGCAATAAGTACCATGTTAATTCCGAGATAACAATCAATGCACTTGAAGATATAATACCTTCGAGAGGTTTTAACTATGTCTGGTCTGATGGTTTGAGGTATCAGGAATGGAATACAGTTGATGAATCAAATGATGCTGAAGCTATGATTTCAATGAATGATGATGTTCAAAAAATTGATGCTTCAAAAGATGAACCTGTTGAGGATGCAGGAACAGGGATTATTGATTTTGCGGGGATTAAGACAAAATATTTTGGTATTGCCATTATCCCGCAACCTTACAGGTCGTTTGATGGTACCGTAGATATTTTTGGAGAAAAGAAGCATGTCAAAAAAGATGGTCATATAGAAATTTACGGGATTTCATTCAGGATTCCCTATGATGGCGGTAAATTAGTCAGAAAGTTTCAGGTTTACATAGGACCGCTTGATTATGACATTGTGGGAGATTATAAAATCACCAAGATGGTATATTTCGGATGGGGATTTATCAGATATATTGGTGAATATTTTATCTTACCTTTATTCTTGTTTATCCATATGTTCATTCCAAATTTTGGTATAACAATAATTGTATTTTCATTGATAATGAAGATGCTGTTATATCCGTTGTCTATTCAGCAGATGCGTTCAGCACAAAAAATGAAACTTCTTGCTCCGGAAATGGATAAAATCAGGGCAAAATATGCAGATGACCCAAAAGAGCAGCAAAAGGAAACGATGAAACTATATTCGGAGTATGGTATCAATCCTGCAAGCGGGTGTCTGCCACTTTTATTGCAGATGCCAATCCTTTTTGCTTTATGGTCTGTACTCAGGTCTCAATTAGATTTGAGGCAAGCAGGTTTTATTTGGTGGATAACCGATTTATCACTGCCTGATATATTGGTTCATTTACCGTTTTCATTTTTAGGAATTAAATTTATTTCAGGGCTTGCGTTGCTAATGGGTGTGACCATGTTTTTACAGCAAAAGATGACTGTGACTGACCCAAGACAAAAAGCAATGGTCTATATTATGCCAATCATGTTTACATTGATATTTTCGAGCTTACCTTCCGGGTTAAATCTTTATTATTTCATGTTTAATTTACTCAGTATAATTCAGCAATATTATATTAATAACTACTCTAAACACAGACCTACATTGGCTGAATTAAAAAGGTCTCCAAAAAAAGAAGGCTGGCTCCAAAAGAAAATGCGTGAAGCACAAGAGATGGCAGAAACTCAGGGACGTTCTGTTCCGGGAAGAGCTTCACAAAGCTATACCAAGAAAAAACCTACGCCTAAGAAGAAAAAATAGGCAATCAGGAAATTCAAAAGTTTTGAAGAATGAATGAGTGTATCTTTTTTAAGACACTCATTCCTTCTTTTATGTCAGATAGCATCAATATTGAAACAGGTGAAACTCCATAGATAATCTGATTGATTTTCAATTTGCTGACTAAAATATGGAAGTCTTTAAGCAATTTACTCTTTTCTTGTGATTTTTGTTCTGATGTATGAATTTGTGAACCACTTAGACATATAAGTGATACTAATTTAAATTCGATTATGTCTTTGTTTAAAATTTGTCGGATTCTTTTTTTCCTTTGTTCACCGGGTCCTATGATAAGGACTATATTGCCTTCAGTACAAGCTGAATATAAAATGTTCAGGTTAAGTTTATTGATGGCAGATATTTTTTCTGCAAAGTATTTTTGAGAATTTTCTTTTGTCGGAATTTCTACTTTGCATTCAAGGCAATTTTGCTTGAGAATAACTGAATGAAATTCAGGGGAAGTTTTTTCCAAATTATTTAGAACTAATGTTCCGTGGTCATTTGGTTTATAGGTATTGAGTATCCTGACAGGTATATTTTTCTCGACAGCTGGTTTGATTGTATCGGGATGTAAGACCTTTGCACCGTAGAAAGAGAGTTCTCGGATTTCTGCATTGCTGATTACAGGAATTGTTCTGGCTCGTTTATCTATCCTCGGGTCTGTTGTAAGAACGCCACTGACGTCTGTCCAAATCTGAATTTCTTTTGCATCAGATGAAGCACCAAAAACTGCGGCTGAGAAATCACTTCCTCCTCTGCCCAAAGTTGTTGTGATTCCTTTTTTGTCAGAACCTATAAATCCCTGAGTTATTACAAAATCATTGATTTTGAATAAGTTTTTAATTTTTTTAAAATTTTTTCTTACTAAACTATTATCCACCTTTGCATTCAGGTAATTTGAATCAGTTTTCATTACATTTCTTGCATCTAAAAACTCAGATTTTAAATCGTAAGACTGACAAGCATAATTGAAAATAGTTGTTGAAAGAAGTTCTCCATAAGATTCGGCTTGTGCAAGATTTCTGTTTGTACATTCCTTTAAAAGCAAGACACCTTCGACCAGTCTTCTAAGTTCATTAATCAGAATCTGAACTTTTTTAGTTGCTATTTCCTTGAGAATTGATTCGGAAATTAAATTTTTAATAATATTCAAATGATGATTTTCAATTTCATCAATGATTTTGTTAGAAGATTTTAATGACCTTTCCGGTGAATTGATTATCAGATCAATAAGTTTGTCAGTCATACCTGAAGCGGCAGAAAGAACAACAGTGGCTTTTTCACTTTTGTGTTTTGAAATTATTTGTATAACTTTTTTCATTGCGTCGGCATCCTTGACAGATGTGCCGCCAAATTTCATTATAATCATTGTTCAACCCAAGAATTTAGAATTTGCAAAATACTTTAGACGGAGATAAGCAAATAAAGTTTTTAAATAAAATTTATTGTTATTCATTAAAATGGAGCGTCGCTATCTTCCAGATAATTGCTATCATCGAAAGCTGAATTTGAGGAAGAATCACTACTTCCTTCAGGTGGTTCCTGAAATCCGAATGCAAGATTTTCAAATCTGGCATAATCTTTAAGATAAGCAAGTTTTATGGAACCGGTTGGACCGTTTCGTTGTTTACTTAAAATTATTTCTGCTTTTCCTTCAGCGTCTTCATCATTTTTTGTGAAGCCTTTGCTACCGTATTGTTCAGGTCTATGGATAAAAATAACGACATCTGCATCCTGTTCAATCGAGCCTGATTCTCTTAAGTCAGAAAGCATAGGTCTTCTGTCTGTACGGTCTTCGACCCTTCTGTTAAGCTGTGCAAGGGCAATAACAGGTATATTAAGTTCTTTAGCCAGTTGCTTTAAGGATTGCGATATAATTGAAATCTCTCTTTCTCTGCTTTCTGATTTTGGAGAACGCATAAGCTGAAGATAATCCACCATGATTATTTTTACACTGTGTTCTGCAATCAGTCTTCTTGCTTTTGCTCTGAGTTCGAGTATTGTGAGTGAAGGGCTGTCATCAATAATTATGGGTGCGTCCCTTAATCTGCCCATCGAATTAACAATTTTCGCATAATCCTGTTGATTAAGTCTTCCTGTTCTGATGTTGTTTCCATTAATTCTTGATTCGGCACTAAGTAGTCTTATGACAAGCTGAATTCCAGCCATTTCAATCGAAAAGAAAGCTATCGGGGTTTGATGTTCTATTGCGATATTTCTTGCAATTGATAAAGCCAATGCAGTTTTTCCCATAGAAGGTCTTGCGGCTATTACAATGAAATCAGATTGTTGGAAGCCACCTGTCAATTTATCAAGTTCATAAAATCCCGAAGGTACACCAGTAATTCCCTTTTTGTCTTTTTCAAAAAGGGCATCTATCACATTCATGGTTTGATGAGCCAGTTCTTTAATCTCAACATAACTTTTTTGAAATCTTTTCTGTGCAATCTGAAATATTTCATTTTCAGCTTTATCAATTTCTTCGAGTGCATCTGTCGTATCGTCATAAGAATTGGATAGTATTTGTCCGGCTGATGAAATCAGCAAGCGTTTGAGATATTTTTCCTGGACAATTCTTGCATGGGTTTCTATATTAGCCGCTGTTGGAGTTTTCGAATCAATTTCAGAAAGGTAATAAGCTCCACCGACAGCTTCGAGCATGTCGCGTTTACTTAACTCATCAGCAAGGGTTATAAGGTCAACACCTATACCTTTTTGGAACATCTCCTTCATTGTGCCGTAAATTATGGAATGTGAAGGATTGTAAAAGCTTTCCTCTTCCAGTAATTCGATTGCCTTAGCCAAAGCCGCTTTGTCAAGCATCATAGCACCAAGAACAGCAATTTCGGATTCTTCCGAGTGTGGTGGAATTTTATTGCCCAAGCTCATCAAAGCAGAATGAACTTTGCTTTGAACACCAATAGTGCCTTTGACTTTATTATCAGAATATCCTAATTTACTTTTCTTTGCTTCGCCGTTCAATTATAACCCTATATATGAATTTTAAAAAAACAAGGACACAAAATTACTTAAACACAATTTACATTTACAAACAAGTTACTAACAAGAAGAAATTAACAATTGTGGAAAAATTTATTTTGTGTTATTTTTAAATAATGTATGATTTTTGATGTATCACTTTTTGTCAGCATTGAATTGGTATTCAGAGATTGATTTAATATCTTCAAGACTTTTTTCTAATGTCGGGCTGATGACAGTATCAAGAAAGAAGCCCATCCATTTTTCAAAGAAAGTCATCTCTGTAGCAAATTCTAATTTGAGTAAGCAGTAATTAGATTTTCTTATAATTTTAAAAATCAGTTTTCCCGATTTATCATTTTGAAGATTTATATTGGTTATAATTAAATGTTGTGGTATTTTTTTTATTACAATTATGCTACCTTTGCCAACATTTGGGTTACTGCTATTCCAGAAAAGTGTGCTTTGTTTATTAGAGTTATAATATATATTAATGTTATGGTCCATTTTTAAGGATGGGAACCACTGATTCCAGGATTTTAAATTCTTGATTATTTGATATGGATAATTTTCGGGTGTATATATGACAATTTCTCTTTCGATTTTTAGATAAGATGGTAACATTGCTGTAAATGAAAGCAACAAAGTAAGGGCAATTCCCAAAAGAATTAATATGATTTTTAATATTTTCATTTAATTCAATCTTTAAAAAAGTTTTTCGACTTCAGTAAGAGCTTTTGGTAAAGAGAAAATGACGACCTTGTCTTTAGGTTCAATCTGAGTGTTTCCCAAAGGTATTTCGAAGTTACCGTTGTTTCGTATGATTGCACCGACAATGGCGTCTTTAGGAAAATCAACTTTCATAAGAGATTTCTTAATTATTTTCGATTTCTCACTTGCTACAAATTCAACAATCTCAGCTTCAATACCAGGTAATTCAACAAACTTAGCTTGTTTCCTTTTTGAGATGATTTGCTTAATGGCATTTACAGTAATCATTTGTTTGTTGATGACTGAATCAATACCAATAGCATGAGTCATTGAAAGATAATCAAGTTTTCGCACCATAGTAATGGTGCGAGGTACTTTCAAATGTCGAGCAACAAGAGCGGTGATTATATTAGTTTCATCATCACCGGAAAGAGCAATAAATTCATCCATATCGGCAAGACCTTCGAAAGTAAGCAAATCAAGGTCGGAGCCGTCTCCTTTGATAACCAGAGTGCGATTCAGATTTTCTGCTAAAAGTTCTGACTTTCTCTCATTATTTTCAATAATTTTAATATTTATCTCATTTTCAATTTGACGGGCAACAAATTCAGCAACAAGTCCGCCACCGATTATCATAATGTTTTCGATTTTCTCATTAATTTTACCAAATATCTCAAGAGCTTGTGGTAAGAAGTCTTTTTCGCAGATAATGTATATCTGGTCACCTTCGACAAGGACATCTTCACCTTTTGGAATAATAGTGAATTGCTTGCGTTTCATAGCCAAAATTCTTAAGGGCGGGTTGCCGAATTTTTTCCATAAATCTTTTAGGGGTGTTCTTAATACCAATGCTTTACTATCAAGTCTGATTCCAACAAGCTGGACTTTTCCACCTTCGAATTCTACAATATCGGTAGCATTTGCCTGTCGGATTAATTGGACGATTGTATTTGCGGTTTGCAGTTCAGGTTGAATTATGTAATCTGCTCCGATGTCTTCCTGAGATAGAAAATTGTCCTTATTCAGATATTCGGGATTTCTTATCCTTAATATTGTGGTAGGTACTCCGAGCTTTTTTGCAATCTGGCATGATAGGACGTTGACCTCATCATTATTTGTCAAAGCGGCAAAAATATCAGCTTTGTGTATATTGGCTTTTTTTAATGTTTTAGTACTGCAACCTGAACCTTCGATAACATTCGCATCGAGATTTTCGTTGGCATACTCAACTTTGCTGATATCTGATTCAATTAAAGTGATATTGTGCTTTTCGACAGATAATCTTTTGCAAAGATGAAAGCCAATATCCCCAGCACCTGTAATAATAATTTCCATTTTTACTGATAGTTAATTATTAAATAGAACAAAATAATAAAAAAAGAACAAAAAAAATATTTTCATTGATATTAAAAAAAAATTTGCTTGTTTGAAAAATATGTTTATATTTGTTTTAGACATTACGTATATGAATTAAACATAAAGTAATTACGTTGTTTGAAGAAATAAAAAACTTAAACTTAATAAACAGTTAAAATTAAATTTGTAGTAAGAATTTTGACATTTATTAATAATTGTAGTCGAATATTGGACATTTTGCATTTTTTTTTGAATTTTTAAAAAAAAATGTAAAAAAAGTCCAAGAAATTTTGAGAGAATAGATTTTTGAAAAATGTGGAAAAAATTAAAAAAAATTGTTTGTATAAGTTTAATATTTAGTATAAATTGTAAAGTCTCAATCGGTTGTTGATATAATTTTATTTTAAGTTTTGGGGAAAAGAGAAAAATTGAATAAATCAAAAATAAAATTCAACCGAAAGGAACTGTTAATTAGGACTGAAAATTATTATTTTAATTAGAATATATTAAAAGGAAAGAGATATGTCGAGCGATGCCGGTAAAGTGTATTTCGTGCTTTATTTAGCAGTTGTTTTGGAATTGCTTATCATTATTGTTGAAAGAGATGAAGCTGAAGAGCATCTGCTTAAAAAGCAAAAAGAAAGTATGAAGATTGTCGAGAGTATTTTGTCTCAGTTACAATCTGGTTCTGGAACTGAAGGAATAAATACCCGTCCACAAGATGAAATTACCATTCCTCCCAGTGGTATCAATATGAAA
>RCNQ01000132.1 GCA_003731675.1 Bacteroidetes/Chlorobi group bacterium ChocPot_Mid | reverse complement strand
TGAGAACATGTGTACTAAAAAGCTGATGACAGTAACGACCATTAGCATTAATGCGGCTAAATTGTCAATTCCGATACCTACGTTGATGTTGATGTTGCCGAGATTGAACCAGGTGAATTTCATCTGGATTATCTTAACATCGGCATAGGTGACCAGTTTTGAGTAACATACGATAGCGGCAAGTACTAAGTCAATACCTAAGATTGTTGTGCCAATGTAAGCACTTGGCTTGCCGATTCTTTTTCCAAAGAATACAAGAATCACAAAGCTCAAGAGAGGCAGCAACAAAATTATCCAGGACAATGTAAGTAATGTTTCAAATGCCATAATATTATTTATTCATATTTTTTTAAATTTAATTTCTTTGTTTTAACAGTAACTTTTACCTAAATTATTTTCAATTATAAATTAATCTCTCATCTTATCAATTTCATCAACATTTACATGTTTGAAGTTTTGATAAATGTTTAAAATAATAGCAAGAGCAACAGCGGCTTCAGCGGCGGCGAGAATTATCACGAAGATAGCCGCAACTTGACCGTGTATGTTTAATCCACCAAATTTTGAAAATGCAATGAAGTTTATATTTGCTGAGTTTAGAACGAGTTCTAATCCCATTAGTACAAGAATTGCATTTTTTCGGGTTATAATTGCATATAGCCCTAAGCAAAATAGTAAGGCGCTGACTACAAGATATTCATTTAATCCAATCATATTTTATCTCTTCAATTATCAAATTTAAATTTTCGAAATTATACTTTGACAAGCTGATGGCTTGTTAAAGTTTTTACTTTCTACGAGCAATGAGAGCGGCTCCGACAATTGCTATTAGCAAAAGTACGGATGCTACTTCGAAAGCCAGTATGTAATCTGTTAAAAGCACATTACCTATTGGTATAATTGTGCTTTTAATTTCGGGAAATTCTTTTGTTACCCATTTTACATTGCTATATAAAATCAGTAGAGTTATACCGATGATAGTAATGGCTAAGAGTGCAAAACCTTTTTGGATTTTGCTTGTTACACCTTCTTTGATGTCAACTCCAGTGATTTTTGTAGTTAGCATTACTCCAAAGATGATGAGTACAAGTATGCCACCAATGTAAATCATTATTTGAGTAATAGCAAGGAAGTCCGCATTGAGTAATACATAAAATCCTGCAACTCCGAAAAAAGTAAATAGCAGTGCAAATGCTGCATATATTATTTTTTTCGAGAAGACTACTACTGCAGCTGATATGAGAATCATTGCTGCAAATCCGTAAAAAATTATTGGTATTAAGTAATCCATATTTTTTTTATCACATTAATTTTAATATTCAATTTTATAAGAACAAACATTAACTATTAATTATCATTTTTTGTTTCATTAACTGCTTTTGTTTTTGCTTCGGCTTCTGCTTTAGCTTTAGCTTCGGCTTCAGCGGCTTTTTTCTTTTTCTGTTCTGCCTGATATATTGCTAATTGTTCTTCTTTTTCTTTCTTTTCTTCGTCGCTCATTTTCACGAATGTATAAATGAGGTCTTCCCTTTTTGTTGTGGAGTATTCGAACTCAGTAGTTGTATTAATTGCATTTGTAGGACATGGCTCAGTGCATAGTCCACAGAAGCAACATTTGGCAAAATCGATTTCGTAATGAGTAACCCAAAGGTTTCTTTTATCTCCATTTTTAAGAGGAGGAGTCAAACCGGGTACAGCTCTGAGACTTTCGATTGAGATGCAATTTACAGGACAGGCTTTTGCACACCGCAAACATGCATCGCAGAGTTCAGGGTCAAGATAAAGCCGATTTCTTGCGTTTGGTGGAATCGGATATCTTTCGTCCGGATATTGAACAGTTACATTTCGGGAGAACAGGTGTATTAGTGTAAGTCGCAGACCTACCAATACTGTATAAACTCCGAGCCACATATTTTTAAAGTAATTAAGCATATCTATCTATTTTTATTTTTGTTTCACATACATCATTTTAACATTACAAATAAACTGACAGCAAAGAAACAGACAAATCCCCATGGAAGGAGTACTTTCCAGCTCATATACATTAGTTGGTCAACTCTAAGTCTTGGGAGTGTCCAACGTAGCCAAATAGTAAGAAATACCCAGAAGAATGCTTTTAAGATAAACCAGACTGGTTGCATCCACCATTGATTAAGGAAGTCACCGAATGGGGAGTTCCATCCACCGAAGAATAGAAGCATCAGTATTGCGGCAACGATAAACATATTTGCATATTCGGCAAAGAAGAACATAGCGAATTTCATACCGCTGTATTCGGTATGGTAACCGGCGACAATTTCTGATTCACCTTCGGGGATATCGAATGGTGTTCTGTTGGTTTCAGCAAGTGTTGAGATTAAATAAATTAGTCCTAAGCCCAGGGTGAAGGGAATAACAAGAATTTTCCACCAGGGACCTGGACCACCGAAAATATACCAGTTCCAGAACCAACCGCTTTGGTTATCTGAGATTACATTCAGATTTAATGAACCTGAGAGTGTTGCTATTGATAGTATAGCGATTGCAGCTGGTATTTCGTAGCTGACGATTTGGGCAACAGAACGCATAGCACCGAGCAATGAGTATTTGTTATTTGAAGCCCAGCCACCCATTACAAGTCCTATGACTCCAAGAGAGCCGATTGCAAATACATAGAATAGACCTAATTCTATACCTGCCGGCAGAAAGTATGGACTAAAAGGTATAACAGCAAATCCTGCAAATGCAGCGGCGAACATCAGGAATGGTGCAAGATTGAACAATGGTTTGTCAGCGGCGTCGGGTGTGATGTCTTCTTTTTGGAGAAGTTTGACAACTTCAGCAACGGGCTGCATAGTTCCTTTCCAACCTGTTCTCATAGGTCCAAGTCTTTCCTGGACAAATGAAGCAATTTTTAATTCGCCAAGAATTGCGATTAAGGCATAAATAACAACAAAAACCAGCGGAATGACGACTATAATCAAAGCCGCAATCCATGGATTTTCTATCAGCATATTTACGAAATTTTGTTCCATTTTCTTTATTTTTCTTTAAAATTTTTAATCATAGAATTTTAAAACTTTTTATCTGTCAACTTCTCCTAATACAATGTCGATACTACCGAGAATCATTATGAGGTCAGCAAACATATATCCTTTTGATATTTCCGGGAGTACTGAGAGGTTAACAAAGCTTGTTGACCTGCATTTTACTCTTTCGGGGTTGTTTTTGCCGTCGCTGACAATGTAGAATCCCAGTTCTCCTTTGGGATTTTCTGCCTTACAATAAATTTCGCCTTTTGGAGGTCGGACTTTCTTTGGAAAAGCTTCTTTGACGTCACCTTCCATTGGCATTTGATTTATTGCCTGTTCGATTATATTACAACTTTGTTCGATTTCACGATAGCGAACAATGTTTCTGTCCCAACAGTCACCCACAGTGCCTACTTCTCCTTTTCCTATTTGAACTTCGAAGTCGAATCTGTCGTAAATTGAGTATGGCTCTGTTCTTCTTAAGTCATAAGGCACTCCTGAGCCGCGTAACATCGGACCAGTACATCCGTAGTTGATGGCAACATCTGCTGGTAGAATTCCAACACTTGCAGTACGGTCAATGAAGATTTTATTGAGCAATAACAGATTAAGAATTTCAGGATTTGTTTTCCTTACTTGACTAATTGCTGCTAATACATCTTCTTTGAAAGTCGGGTAAATATCTGCTGCCATCCCACCTACTCTGAAGTAGTTATAAAGAAGTCTGCCACCGGAGAGCTTTTCGAGAATAGCAAGTATCATTTCACGGTCACGGAATAGCCATAGAAGTGGAGTAAAAGCTCCAGCATCAAGACCGAATGTAGCGATTGCAATCTGGTGATTTGCTATTCTGTTAAGTTCAGAGACAATTACTCTAAGGTATTCGACTTTTTCAGGAACTTTGATACCCATCATTTGTTCAACACCCATGATGAATGGCCATTCGTTGTTCATTGAAGATATGTAATCTAATCTATCAATATATGGAGTGACCATAGGATATTCCATTTTTTCGCAGTGTTTTTCGAAGCATCTGTGAAGATAGCCGACATGAGGAATAACGTCAGTTACGATTTCGCCGTCAAGTTCTACTTCAAGACGAAGTACTCCGTGAGTTGACGGGTGTTGAGGACCGACATTTAATCTCATTCTTTCCGAGTCAAGTTGGCTGTAGTCAAGTTCTATTTTTCTTTTTTCACCCACGATATTTCCATTTTTATATTTGTTTCAAACTATTTTCTTTTTTGATATTAATTAACAAAAATTTAATAAGGCACTTTCATTCCGTGATAGAATTCGGGAGTGACGTAGTCTTTTCTTAAAGGATGTCCTTCCCAATCATACGGATTAAGTATTCTGATTAAATTGTGATGTCCTTCAAATTTGATACCCATTAAATCCCATGCTTCTCTTTCGAGCCAATCAGCAGTTCTCCAAAGATTTTCCAATGTTGGTAAAATCGGGTTGTCCTTTGGAACTATTGCTTTTAGAGCTATTCTATGCTTATGTTTCATCGAATAAAAAATGTATATTGCCCCGAGGTTATCGCCAAGGTCGAGTGAAATCAAATCGACGAGATAGTCGAAATCCAGTTCTTCCTTGTCTCTCATAAATTGGGCGATGTTGAAAAGTTCAGCTCCATTGATTAAGATTATAGGGTCTGATGGTGCATCTGCTTTGAGTTCAAGGATATCATCATTGAACTTTTCTTTTAACTTATCAAATATTTCCTGTGCTTGCATATTTATCAATTAATTCATTTAAAATCAAAATTATTATTTAATATTTAAGCCGAGTTTTTTATCTTCTTCAGCGATTCTTTTTCTTTTGTTGAAAATGGCTTCATGCCTGATTTTCTTTTGGAGTAAAATCATACCTTCTTCTAATGCTTCGGGTCTTGGCGGACAGCCAGGAACGTAAACGTCAACTGGAATAATACGGTCAACACCTTTCAAAACATGGTATCCGTGTTCCCAGTAAGGTCCGCCACAATTGGAGCAAGAACCCATTGATATAACATATTTTGGTTCTGACATCTGCTCGTAAAGTCTTTTAATTCTCTCAGCCATTTTGAGTGTTACAGTACCTGAGATGATGATGAAGTCAGCTTGTCTCGGGCTTGTACGAGGTATGGTGCCAAATCTCATAAAATCAAAGTGAGGTGCATTGACAGCCATAAATTCGATAGCACAGCAAGCAAGACCGAATTGCAGGTACCAATCTGATTTTGCTCTTCCCCAATTGAGAATGTCCTCAACAGTACCAAGGACAATTCCACCGCCTTCAAAAGGTTCGTTTAATCTATTTAATAATCCCATAAATAATAATCCTAATTATTCTTCATTTGTAAAAAAATATTTATTCTGCAAAATGTTGTTTTCTTTCGACCACCAAATCCTTAAGAGATGGAATATAAGGTTTTGGTTTTTCCCATTCGATATCACCTTTAGCCCATACATAAGCAAGTCCAGCGAGCAGAATCAGAACGAATACTGCCATTTCGATGAAAGCGAACCATCCGAGTTGCTGAAACACAACAGCCCAAGGGAGTAGGAAGACTATTTCGACATCGAAGAGCAGGAAAATAAGGGCAACGACATAGAAACGAATATTGAATTTAATCCAAGGGCTACCAGAGATTAATTCTTCACCGCATTCATAAGTTGATTGCTTAACCGGATTGGGATTGTGTGGCCTGATTATAGCCGCAGTAATGAGTCCAAGGGCTACAAAAACGAATCCTGTTATAAGAAACAAGAGTACTATTCCAAAATCACTTAACATATCTTACCAAAAATAATGTATAAATTTCTTATAAATTTTCAATTTCTAAATATTAAAGTTGGCAATTTAAAAAATACAATTGAAATTAGTCAAAAAAAATTCGATTTTTGTAATCATATTTAAAAAAATTAATTTTTTTGAAATCATTGTTAGTTTTAGCTAAATTGCATTAATCCTTTCTTATTGAAATTGTTATGAATATATAACAGCATCTAATTGAAAAAATTATTTTTTATTGAAATATAAAAGATTTTTGAGATATGATAGTAACAAAATTTGATAATGAACGTCAAATAAAAATTAAGAAGAATTTGTGAGTAAAGAAGTCATTAAAAAAACTATATTACTGAGTAGCAATATATCAAAATTAATCTCGTCTTACACACCAAATAAAAAACAATTTAAAAATTATAGGAGAAAAAAATGGAATTTTTAACTAAAGAAACTTTTTTACAGAAGGTTTTCGATTTCGAGAACAATACTGAGTGGAAATTTGCTGGTGATAAGCCATGTGTAATTGATTTTTATGCAGACTGGTGCGGACCGTGCAAGATGATTGCTCCCATTATGGAAGAGCTTTCCAAAGAATATGCAGGCAAAGTTGATATCTACAAAATTGACACAGAAGACCAGCAAGAACTGGCAGCAGCTTTCGGAATAAGGAGCATACCTTCTGTTTTGTTTGTTCCTATGAATGACAAACCACAGATGGCAGTAGGTGCTATGCCGAAGGAAGGTTACATTAAAGCAATAAGTGAAGTACTTGGTGTTGAACATCCTGAAATTCCAAACAATTGATTATGAACAAGTATTTGAGAATTATGCTCGGAACTCTGGCAGGAGCGATACTGGGCTACGGGTATTATTATTTTATTGGTTGTAGCTCAGGGACATGCCCGATTACATCGAACTGGCATATATCCACTGTTTATGGGGCAGTGGTAGGTTTGGCACTATCTTTTCCTTCCAAGAAGAAGGCAGAAAAAAATAACGATGATGAAACAAAAAATCAATAAGGATATTACCATTGAGGATTTGTTAGGATTGATTCCTGAATCTGTTGGATATTTGAGAGATAAAGGAATCCGATGTTTTGTTTGTGGTGAGCCGATTTGGGGAACGCTCGAATCGGCTTGCAAAGAAAAGGGATTTTCGGAAGCAGATATAGAAAAAATAGTTAACGATATTAATCAATTGAATTCGAGATAAATAGTATTCATTCCAATATACCTTTTCTTAATATTTCTTCTTTTAGTTTCTTGAAATTAGACTTTGAAAACCACCATCCCATAAGAAAACTTAGAGCAATCATAACTAAAAGCTGAAAAATAAAAGGGAACAGCTTGAATTCGCTTATATAAGATTTTTCAAAGGAGTTATATATTACTATAACAGAAGTGAAAGAAATGAAGTATAATGATTCATTTAAGTAAAGAAGAATTTTTAGTTTTTTTAATTTTTTTTCTAAATCTAATTCTTTGAAACCCTTTAAAATCTTATTTTCCAGATACAGCATTATTAAAGAAATTATAAAGCTGTAAGAAATTACAAAAATAAATATATAGATGTAATTTTTTACAGGAAGATAATAAGAATTCATTAGAGCATTGATGAATGAATATACTAATGCCATAATAATTGGAGGAAGGATAAATCCTCGACCAATAAAGAAATCTACAATCAGATATTTTTTACGATTGGATTCAAAAAGCATATCTTCTAAGTTTTTATAAGTAAATAACATAATATCCTCTGATTATTTAACTGCATTATTGCAATTTACAAAATTACTAATTTAAAAATAATTTCGGCAGATATTATCTAATTAATGATAAAGATTTTATCATTCAGATATAAAATCATATTTTTGTAGGATGAGTATAATCAGCAGGTATATTTTAAGGTTACATATAGCACCATTCATATTCGGAACTGTGCTTGTTATGTTTTTATTTTTATTTCAGTTTCTTTTAAAAAATGTTGACCAGTTACTTGGCAAGGGGCTGAGTTTATGGCTAATTGTCCAGTTAATAGGTCTGAATTTGTCATGGATGATTGTACTTGCTGTTCCGATGGGAGTGTTATTTTCGACATTAATGGCATTTGGTAATATGTCCTCTGTTCACGAAACAACTATTATCAAGTCAAGTGGTGGAAGTTTGATCAAGATGATGAAACCTGTCATTGTCAGTGGAATAATCCTAACAATTTTGTTATTTTGGTTTAATGATGAGATACTCCCTGAGGCAAATCACAGAGCAAAAGTTCTGATGATGGACATACAGAGAAAGAAACCGACTTTTTCTATAGAATCCGGGAAATTCTCTCAGGAGCTTGACGGATATACAATATTTGCGAGACAGGTAGATTCCATTAACGGGAATCTTTACGGAGTAACGATATATGACACACGGAATATGAATAATGTTAATATTGTCTCAGCGGATACAGGCATTGCGAGTTTTTCGAACGATATGAGTAAATTGATTTTTGATTTGTATAGCGGTGAAATACATCAGATGACTGAATTTGAATACAGAAATTACAGAAAGATTAATTTCGAAAAATACCGGATAATATTGAATGCAGAAGGTTTTAATTTAACGAGGACAGATGACGACCTTATAAGTCGAGGGGACAGGGAAATGCATATCAGGGATATGAGAAAAATTGTTGATGAAGCAACAAAAGAACGACAGAAATATGATTCAAGTTTAAAATTTCAAATTGATAAGCATTATAAATATTTGACAGGAAAAGTTGTTGATTCAAGCAACAGATTTCTTAGAACAAAAGATTTAGTTCAGAGTGATGCAGTAGTATTGCAAAATGTTCAGCGAAGGATTTCATTTTTAAAGGCATCATTGAACTCAGAGATAATGCGAAGAGATGATTATGATTTTAAAGCCAGACAGTATGAGATTGAAATACAGAAAAAGTATGCAATTCCGTTTGCATGTTTAGTATTTGTCTTGGTTGGATGTCCGCTGGGAGTCATGACAAAGGGTGGAAATTTTGGTATAAGTGCAGCCATAAGTCTTGCATTTTACATATTGTACTGGGCTTGTTTGATTGGAGGTGAAAAACTTGCTGACAGGGGCATGATTTCTCCTATTCTTGGGATGTGGGGTGGTGATATTTTAATTTTTATTATTGGTATATTTCTGATTATAAAAGTAAATAATGAATCACTTAGCTTACCAGGGAAGAAGTTAGCTGAATCACTAATAAAAAAGTTATCGAAAAATAATACACAAGAGATTTGATTTTTTCAAGCTAAGAGTTTTTGATATAAATCAAAATATTTTTCTGCGGTTTTTTCAATACTGAAATTTTGAACAATCTTTTTAGAGTTGGAACCATATAAGTTACGTAATTCAACATTATCAACTAATTGAATTACAGCATTAGCCAAAGATGAGGCATCTTGAATTTCGCACAGAATACCGTTAGTTTTATCCTTGATGATTTCAGGAATACCACCTGCTTTTGTTGCAACAATGGGTAGCCCGACAGACATTGCATCAAGAAGCGTGGAGCCTAATCCCTCTTCGTTTGAAGTTAAGATAAATATATCGAACAGATTCAGAAATTCACCTACATTTTCCTTAAAACCAGTAAATATTATATTATCGGATATATGTAAATCTTCTGCTAATTTTTTTATGTTATTGAATAAAGGACCATCTCCAAGTGCAATGAAAGTAATATCATTTCGTATTTCAGAAATAATTTTAATTGTTTTCAGTAACGTCGGATAGTCTTTGTGACCGACGAATGCGGCTATAGTACCTACAATAATATTATCATTCAAGTTGTATTCTTTTCGTAAATTCGAGCTGTCTATGCCGAGATATTTTTGTGTATCAATACCGTCATGGATTACAATCAGTTTATTATTATTCTTAATATAGTTTTTCATGATGTTTTTAATTGCATCGGACACACAGATTAAAGCATCAAGATTATCAGAATTGTATTTCCATTTGCTTAAGAAGTTGTTTTTTATTTTGAAGTCCACTCTGCGAACGCCAATTATCTTTGATTTTGAATAGAAATATTTGCTAAGTAATCCAAGGGATAGCGAATGTGAGGAGTGGCAATTAATAATGTTGTATTCATATTTCTTCGCAATTTTTGATATTCTGATTGCACTGAAAATATCAACTTCATTTTTATAATTTAATGCAGTATGAGGAAGGTTTTTATGTTTCAATATTTTATGAAAATCAGTATTGACTTTGCAGATAAAATGTGAGTCCAGCCCTTTTTGTAATTCTGTTTCATAAAGATAAATCGCCTGATTTTGTCCACCTCTCCAACCATTTTCAATATCAATGTGTAATACTTTCGGGGTTTTCATACTGATTTTATTTTATTTTTTTCCCAAAGTTTTATGTATTTCATATAAATACCTATCGCAGAGTTCAAAGAGAGAATAAATCCGTGTTTCCCGTCGAGGAAACCAAGCTGAAAGATATACATT
>RCNQ01000131.1 GCA_003731675.1 Bacteroidetes/Chlorobi group bacterium ChocPot_Mid | reverse complement strand
CATTTGAAGTGTAAAAAATACTTTGGACATTGTAATTTGAAAATACTACAAAAATTTTATCAGCATCAAGTGGATCTACAGCAATACATGAAACATATGCACCAATCGGGAAATTATCACTGGATATATCTATTTTTGAAGGATTTCCAGAATTACAATTATCAACTCTGTAAATTTTTCCATTGTCTGTTCCAAAAAAAAGTCTGTTTGCAGGTTTTGAAGATACTTTCAATGCTGATATGTTTACTCCATCAGGCATTGCTGTGTTTAGTAATCTCATCCAGTCACTATTGGCAAGATTGGGGTTACCAATAGCATTTTTTAGATTATTTTTTATATAAATTACATTATCCACTACGAGATACAGTTCATTGTTATTATTTGGTTCAACGTCAAAAATTGTAAAGAAGTTTTTTGACAAATTTCCTATCTCATTTGAATACAAATAGTTATTATAATTAATTGATAATTGACCGTTACTAGTGAATTTAGCACCGTAGATTTGATTTTGGTAAACTGATACGATTGCAAAATCTCTGTTATTTGCGATGTAACAGGAAAGACCATCTCCGCCAAAAATTTGATACCAGTTATTTGAACCGTTGTATGGTTTAATTACAGTCCCTTGGTCTTGCAATCCACCAATCAATAAATTATCACCATCAACAGTATGATTGAAAGCTACTGAATAAAATTGTGTAGTTTTAAGCCCATAATTTTTCTCGAACCAAGATACATTAGAAGCCATACAGTCATTTGTAATTGATAATCCACCATCTGAAGCATTATAGAGGATATTACTATTTGAGGGATAAAATTCGACATAATGATTGTCAGGGTGTTGTTGGGTATTATAGCCTCCAATTCGCACTGTTTGTAATGTGTCTGCAAAACCATTGGTTGAACGGAATAAATTTGTTCCACCGAGAAAAACCACATCTTCATTATCAGGTTTTACATTGATTGTAAAGCAATAACCACCTAAAGAATTGAAACCATTGGTTAAGTTGCGGTTAATATCATCTGCATCGGGATAAGGCAAATTATTTGTTCTGTTCTCCCAGTAACCTTTACCCTCTGAAGGATTAAATGTGTATTTCCAGAAAGTATGTTTTGAAGCGGCGAAGGATAATAACGGGTCATTAATAATATAAGGTGTTTCTGTAAGAAGATAAAGGATATTTGGATTACTTGGGGCAGTAACAATTTTCACTACTCGAGTATCATCGGGATATCCTTGTGGTGTTATATCAATCCAGTTTTTTCCATCTTTTGAACGATAGATTCCAGATTTTAATGGTTTTTTATTATTACTTGTCATTGAACTTAATGCGGCGTAAATCATTGAATTATCAGAAGTGAACTCAATATCACTTGAGAAGCATTTATTTGTCAAATCTCCAAGGGATAAATTCCAAGATTCTCCCCCATCTTCACTAACCATAATTCCACCGTGGCAGGCGGCATAAACTATGTCTTTATCTGAATTGAAGTTATCAACTTTGATGTCCCAGACTGCCTGGAACACCTCAGGTATTGCTCCCTGATTTTTACTTATTGTTGATTGTAAAGGAGCCCATGATAATCCATTATCAGTTGATTTGTAAATGCCATTACCCATACCGACAGTTCTGTTTATTTTCGCAAATTTTCTGTCTGTTGTGCTTAAAAGCTCACCGGTACCATAATACCAAACATTAGTTTTACCAACTCTTTTATCTTGTTCGATACAATAAATTGATTGTTCTGAAGATGCATCATTTGTTTTTGTCCAACTTTCAGCATTATCAGTTGAACGCCATAATCCACCTGAAGCAGATGCGACCAATATTATGTTGCTGTTGTTAATATCAAAACAAATATCTTTTATTCTACCAGCTATGTTATTAGGACCAGCAGAGCTCCAGTTTTGAGATAATATTGTTGGGATATATTTTTTTTCATTATTTAATTGGTTTTGTAAAATAAATTCTTCCCTGCTTGGAATAGATTTGATAAACTCAAGTTCTCTGTTTCTAATGTCAAATGGGATTTCATTAGTTTTTGGGTCTCTGGTCATTTTAAATTCACGTTCAGCGAAATAATATTTAATATCAGCTTTTGAAATTTTTTTGATTATTCCAACATCTGATTTATTATTGCAACTAAATAGTAATATAAGACATAAAAGAATTACATATTTTGCCAAAATTTTATAATTAAAATATTTAAAAATTAATTTCATATTTCAATATTTCCCAATTATTTAAATGCTCCCATTTAACAAATTATTTTACGATATATAAAGGTTTTGTTATTGTATTATTCCGTGTTGTTATGGTAATAAAATAAACACTTTGATTTAAACTTTCAATATTTATTGGTTTATTTAAATCTCCCTCTTTCAAGACAATATTTCCTAAAACATCATGGACAGTAACATCAGTTATTAGCAATTCATTAGGATAAGACAAGTAAACATAATCTTTTGCAGGGTTTGGAAAAATATTAAATGTTTTAGTAAAAATTGAATTGTCATTAACATCGGTTTCAGTATAGTTTACAGCGGCAAAAGCATCAACTTTACCAAATCCCCAAGTATTGTTCCCCTCTGGTGGTAAATTTCCTGTAAAAGCATCTTTTCTTGATGTGACTTTCAGGATGTTTTTTATATCATTTGGAGTAAGGTATGGTTTTGATTCAAGGAGTAAAGCTACTACTCCTGCAACAACAGGTGATGACATGGAAGTACCTTCCATTCCTGCGTAATACCATGTGTAATTACCATCAATAGTAGATTCATCAGCAAGGGAATAACTTTCGTAACCGTCTCTTTTCATAGATATATCAAATGAATTGACAGATGATACGACAAATGAACCTGGGGCAGTGACTTCAGGTTTAATTCTGCCATCAACAGTAGGTCCTTTGCTTGAATATGAGGTAATATTATCTTTTGTATGTTCATTTTCGATTAGCTCCCCATCTAAATTAGTAAATGAGGTTTTTGAGCAATAAGCACCAACTGTTATGATACTTTTACCTGTGCCGCCTATTTCACCTACTGTTATATCAGTATTACCATCTAATAAAGTTACTCCGTCCCCCATAAATGGTGAACCACTTCCAGTACCATGATTCCACATGTGGATTGTTCCTTCATTTGCATTAATGGAAAGCATTACAAAATCATTTGTTCTTTTTGTTACATCAATAAATATCCTTGATTTTCCATTGAATTCTGAATTCGAAGTATAGATTGAGAAACTGCATTGCTTGCTGTCAGAACCGGTTAAATAAAAAGTCTGATAGTCTGATTGAGTTGTAGAGTAAATTTCTGAGGAAACAAGCTGAGAAGTGTTAGGATTAACCAATGAGACTACAAGATTGAAATTTTTTCCTGTTTCTCCCCAAATATCAGTGATTCCAATCTCATCATAATCCTCAAATGGTAGTTCTTCAATGTACATAATAGTATGTAAATTATTATTTTGAGGAGTAAATGTATATGATAAATGCAAAGGAACATCTCCTTCGTTACCAGCAGAACCGACAATGATTTTTCCAGGACCGGTAAGGGCATCGCATGCTTCATCAAAAAGTGAGGTGCCGTCGTGAGGACCGATATGTACACCCAGACTCATATTAATAACAGCAGGTTTTCCAAGACTTTCTGCGGTCTTAAAGATATAATTTATTCCGTCAATAATTTCACTTTGACCAGTGTTGTAAATTTCACCAGAGCTTTCACCCATAGAAACCAAGACTAAATCAGCATCAGGGGCAACACCTTTCCATTTACCATTAGTTCTGTATCCACTTCCAGCTATTATACCTGCTACATGAGAGCCATGAGAATCAAAGAGGGCATCTGTTTGTTCATTCAATATGGCATTAGTTGTACTAAGTTCAGCACCATAAGAAAAACCATCAGGAGGAGTGCCACTATCAGCCCATTGATTCCATACTCTCATAATACGGTACTCACTTCCGTCTTCGCGGAGAAAGTTAATATGTGTAAAGTCGTATCCCCCATCAATAATACCAACAACAACATTGCTACCTTTATATGCTTTAGACAAACCTTCTCCGGAATTAACCTGATTACTACGAATGTCAGTTCGGACCTTATCCATCTTAGGAGTAACTTTTTCGTCAATCTGAAGGTAGTAAATATTTTCTAAATTAGAAATCATCTCTAATTTTTCGATTGGGATTTTAATGCTAATTATATTACCTGCTTTACTCCCTATTTTAATACCTGATTTTATGAGATTCTGTATATTGAAATTATCTGTTACTTTTATCAAGGCACCAACAAAGATGTTGTTGTCAATTTTCCTGAGCAAGTAAGGAGAATTTTTTTTATTTAGCAGATTTTCAGATTTAGAATTCGCTGATTTCAGGTCATTAATTAATTTATGAGTCAGTGGACTGATTTTGTTGTTTTTATTATCTGACTGGATAATTCCAGTGCTATGTAATTTGTTAGTGCTGAATATATTTTTTACATTGATTTCGGCATTAGCAAAATTTATTGAAAAAACAGCAAAAAGTGTGGCGATTAATAATTTCTTCAACATAATGATTTCCTATAATTTAATGATTAGATTTATTTTCTATTTAATTTTTCGTCAATTTGTAAATATTTTATATTCTTATTGACAATTATATTATGGAATTGGTTTAAGGGGATAATAACAGTAAGTATATTACCAGCTTTTGTATTGATTATTACATTGGGTAAATCTACATCTCCAGAAAAATCCTCAATTTTAATTAACCCAGAAATATAGAACTGACCATCCTTTTCAAAGACAGGGTAGTTTTTCAACATATTTTCTGATGGTATGAAATTATCAGTTTTATTGAATTTGCTTATTTCCTTATCAAATTCTTCCAGAAACTTTTGGGTTAAAGGTGATAATTGAATTAATTTATTTTTATCATAGTACATATTGGTTTGTTCCTTTTTAGCTGTCCCGCAATTAATAAGAAAAAATAAGGTAATGCATATAAACATTAATGAAAATGATAAATATTTAAATATTCTCATATTTGTAAACTTTTTGTAATTAATATTTCTTACAAAATTACAAAGTAATTCATATACTTGATTAATTATGTTGGAATTAATCCAAAAAAGTCATAAATTAATGAAATAAATTATCTTGTTTACAAAATAATTAGAGCATAAAGTGAAAGAAAAAAATCAAGATACAAAAGGAAGAAAATCAAAGACTGAACCTATCATAAAAATTTCTTACGAGAAGGTAGCTTTTGCATTTATCTGGTCAGGTTTAATAATAATTATTTTGGCAATATTATCTCTTATTTTTAAAGATTTTGATTTTTTAAAAATGAGTTCTCAGAATTTTCAGTTGTTAGGTAATTTTGGAGAGTATGTCGGTGGTTTGGTGGGTTCTATTTGGGCATTAGCCGGAGTAATTTTATTTTATGAAACTCTCAGATTTCAAAGGACAGAGCTGAGATTGCAAAGGGAAGAATTACAAAATCAGCGTTCAGAAATAATGGAGCAAACAAGACAATACATTATTCAAAATCAAACTATGATGACAAGGAAGCTCGAAGGAACTTTTTTTCAAATGATTTCACTTCATAATGAAATAGTAGAATCTTTGCATCTTAATTTTCAGTCTCATCCAACATTGGAGACACAGGGTCGGGTTGAAATTAAGGGGCGATATTGTTTTCAATATTTTTATAAATACTTTTCCAAAACATATAATGAGAATATTGATTTAACGGGAATGACAACAGCAGACAAAGAAGATGCCCTGTTTATTATTAACGAATCATATATGAATTTTTTTACTGAGTTTCAAGAGGATATAGGTCATTATTTCAGAAATTTGTTTAATATTGCATTATATATTGATAAAAGTAAAATGCCAAACAAGAAATTTTATTATAATTTAGTTCGTTCGTTACTATCCAATTATGAATTAATAATTCTGTTTTATCATTGTTTATCGGAAAATGGAATAAAAATGAAGAAAATGGCTGAGAAATATTCCCTTTTTACGCAAGTACCTGATAATGAACTATTAGACAGACGGCATAAAGATTTGTTCGACAGCAGGGCTTTTATCGAAGATTACGAAATAATAATAGATGATGAACCAGAATATTTAAGAAAATACGGCAATTAAGATTTTTTTCTTATAAATAAAATTTATCTCCCAATTTATTGAGATAATAATACTTATCAACATTATTGTTTAAAATTTTATCTTTTTTAGCATATAATAATTTTTTATATTAGTTATATCTATGTAAACAATAGCAGCGATTGTTTGCAAAAAAAAAATAATGTTTTAAAAATTTCTTGGTGCTAAAATGGGAAAGCTTTCATTTATAATTGTTGTGATAATAATTTTCATTAACACAAACGACTTGTTATCTTACAATATCAATCAAGTTATTTGGATACCTGCAACAGGAAAGGGGACAGTTGTAGCGGTTCATGATTCGACATATAAAGTTTTAGGGGAATACCTTACGGCTCCACCCAACCTAAGGGATTCAGCAAGTCCAAGCAGATATGCTATTAATTATAATGGAGATGTAATTTTTGGTCACAGGAAATTAGGTGGGATAACTATTCTACATTATAAAAAGGGTGATGATATTTTAACAAGTACAGGGTTGAATAATATTATTCCATGGACTTCAACAGGACCAATGGATGAAGCAGTGGTCAAATTTATTTATCTACCCAAATTCGGAGATACCAGGCATATTTCTGTAACAACAGATAAAAAAATTATTGTTGGAAGCACTTGGGTGCCAGATTTTTTTTATATAATTGATGG
This sequence comes from Bacteroidetes/Chlorobi group bacterium ChocPot_Mid, assembly GCA_003731675.1. Classification (GTDB taxonomy): domain Bacteria; phylum Bacteroidota; class Ignavibacteria; order Kapaibacteriales; family UBA2268; genus ChocPot-Mid. The sequence goes on along the minus strand of RCNQ01000131.1, from coordinate 42 downwards.
AACTTCTTATGAGATTATTGATTCAATCACTGGAGCTTGCGG
>RCNQ01000130.1 GCA_003731675.1 Bacteroidetes/Chlorobi group bacterium ChocPot_Mid | reverse complement strand
TGTCAAATCAATGTTGAATTATGTAGGTGTTCAGTTCATAAAACAAGTATTCCAAGGTGTCGGTGACGGTAAAATAAATATTATTGGATACAAAGATGACCCGATAAGTAACGGTTTTGACCAACCTTGCACATTGATTAATTATCTTGCACCTGGGTTAAAAGCCACAGGTTCAACAGCAGTGCCATTTTTGAGATTTAAAAATGTTGATTCTGTTGTTGCAATTCGTTCTACTCTTGGAGACACAAAGATAATAGTTATGGGATTAAATCCTATGGCAATTACAAATACTTATGAAAGAAACAGTCTTGTCAATAAGTGTTTGCAGTGGTTGCAAGGAGTTGGTCCTGCAATTTCCTGTGCTGAAAACCTTAGCTTTACAAGCACAGAAGCAGGTCAGACAAGCGAAAAAACACTGACAATTGAAAATAAAGGTAAATCACCATTGACTGTCACTGATATTGAGGTAGAATATGAATTTTCTACAAACTTTATGGTAAAAGGCAACAAATCGTTTACGATTCCTGCAAACAGCACTTACGATTTGATTTTGCAATTCAAACCTTCTTATGCAATTCAATATGATTCATGGATAAGAATTTATTCAAATGCAGAGAATGCACCTATCAAACAGGTCAATGTAACAGGAATTGGTAAACAAGCAACAGCAGGTCCTGTAATTTCACTAAGTGTTCAAAATCTTAGCTTTAGTAATGTCGGTGTAGGTTCGTCAGACAGCAAAACATTCAGAATTAATAATACTGGCAATCAGGAACTAAACGTAACTAATATCACCGTTCCAGGAGCTTACGCACCATTGTTCACAATTGACCAGACAGCCTTCACAGTAGCCGCCGGAGCAAACAAAACAGTTACAGTTACTTTCAACCCGACAGAAGTAGTATCAATTGAGACAAATCTGACTATAACTTCTAACAATAAGTCAGGTGCAGTTCAGCTTCCGATTACAGCAAATGCAATAGTTGGTGTTGAAGATGCTTTGCAGGCATCACAGATGCTCAATGTAAATGCAGTTCCAAATCCGTTTACGGAAAATTCAAGGATTGAATTTACATTAAATGGCGATATGTCAAGACAAGTTGCTATTAGTGTTATAGATGCCGCAGGAAGAACAGTCAAACAGGTTTCTGACAAAACTTTTGAACCAGGAACATATACATTTGACTTAAATTCTTCAAATCTGTCATCAGGTACATATTATATTGTTGCAAAGACAAATGGATATACTGAGCAATTACAAATAGTAGTTGTTAAGTAATAGTTTTTTAGTATAAATACAAAACCGCATTCGCAAGGATGCGGTTTTTTTTTCAGAAAATTGCAACCTTTTTATATTTTATGTGTTATTACTTAATAATTATACTCAATTATATGGAAAGAATGAAATGAAAAAAATGACAAAGCTTTTGACAGTATCTTTATTAGTACTGTCATCAATCATGTATTCTTGCTACGGTCCAAGCGAGAATAATCCTATTGATACTGGTAAAGGAATTTTAACAGGAAAAGTCTTCGATTCAAATGGTAATGGTATTTCAGGTGTTAAGGTAGAATGTTCAGGGAAAGTAGCTTACACTAATCCCATTGGAGAATTTACATTTAGTGATTTACCGCCAGGTGCAAGGAAGTTAGTTAACTTCACAAAGGATAATTTTGCATCTAACCAAAAAATCGTCAAAATAATCGACCTGAAAAAGACTTATATCGAAGCGGCTATGTTTCAAGTAGGAAAAGTGCAAACGATAAATACTAATTCTAAGGCAACTGTTTCGGTATCGGGTGCCATTGTTGAATTTCAGGCAAACAGTCTTGTAGATTCAAAAGGTAATAGCTATAGCGGAAATGCCACAGTCAAACTAACATACTTCAATCCGACAGATTCAAAGTTTATTGATGCTTTTCCTGGAGAATTTATGGGAGTTGAGACAAGCGGTAAAGAAGTACCGATTGAGTCTTATGGATTTATTGATGTAGAGATAACAAGTAACACAGAAAAATTGCAATTAGCCGGGGGAAAACCAGCAACCGTAACAATGCCCATTCCAGCAAAACTCTCGGCTAATGCACCTTCTTCGATTCCATTATGGCATTACGACACAGACAAAGGTAAATGGATTGAATTTGGTGTCGCCAATAAGGTCGGGAACAGTTATGTTGGTCAGGTAACTCATTTTTCGAAAATCAATTGCGATATGAAATACGATGAATTATCTCAAATAACCGGAAGAGTTGTTGACCAGGACGGAAATCCTTTGGGAAATGCCTGGGTAAAAATTTCTGGTGTTGATTTTGCCGGTGGTGGTCAAGGACATTGTGATGATGACGGAACTTTTGAGTTTATCAGAGTTAAGGCAAATGCTCAGATTTCAATTGTTGCCTATTATGCAGGTTTTTATAGTACTCCTTTAGAGTTTACCTCTGAAGCAAACGGACAGACAAAAAATGTAGGTGATTTGGTCATAACAATTGACCCAAATTTAGTCAGTGGTTGGTCACAGATAGGAGATTTGACAGGAAAATATGGTCAGGATTTTCAATTTGTAAATGCAACAACAGGTTGGTTTTTAGCTGATGGTATATACCGAACTGATGATGGTGGTGTTAACTGGTCAAAGCAAAAGGATTTTGGTAGTGGACAGGACTCAATGTCAATGAGAGCTATTTTTATGATTGATGAGAATAATGGTTGGATTGCCGGCTCAAAAGTATATTATACGAATGATGGTGGTGCAAACTGGAATGAAGTTGATGTTGCGGGGAAGAAAATTTATTTTAATGATGTGTTTTTTGTAAATGCAAATTACGGTTGGGTTATCGGGGCTGAATCCTATCGTACAACAGATGGAGGAAGTAACTGGATTAAAATGGATATATCCGGAGGAAGTGGTTCAAATACTTACTTAGGCAAGGTTTTCTTTGCTGACATTAATACCGGCTACATTTCATCATACGGAAAATTATTAAAAACTACTGATGGCGGTGTTAGCTGGAACGAAATAACAATAAGTGGAATAAAATATGGCATAGCATCGTTATATTTCCTCGATGCAAATACTGGATGGGTTGTGTTCGGAGGAGAAAGAGAAAACGGGAAATTGTTATTCACAAATAATGGTGGTGCAACGTTTACCGAACAAACACATACTGCAATCGGGACACTTCAAGATGTATTCTTTATTAATTCTCAGGAAGGTTGGATATGTGGCACAGCCGGAAGTATAATTCATACAACTGATGGTGGTAATACATGGGTAAACCAGTTCACAAAGTCTAATGCTGATTTTAGAAAAGTTTGTTTTGTTACAAATAAAATTGGCTGGCTGTTTGGAACCAATAAAAACAGCTCTATTTTACTATACACAGATACAGGTGGCGAACCAAAATAGTACCTTGAATTATGATAGGAAATCCGGTAGGTCGAAATTTTTTCAAGCTCCTTCAAGAAGAAAATTAGTCAAAACCTGCCGGATTTTCTTTATTCTATTTGATTTTCCCTCTTGCAGAAATTGAAATTTCCTTTATGACTTTATTTCTGTCAACTATATAAGCTTTTTCGAAAGAATTAGTTGTGGTACAAGCATGATTGGGGATTATTCGCAATCTTTCTTCAATTTTGAATTTTTCATTATTACTTTTGATTATTCCATGTTCCTCTGAAAGTCTTTCAATAATCGCATTCTTACCAATGATATGACCAAAGCCAATGAGATTCTCATTACCATGGGCACCCTTGTCAGAACTGAAGGTTTTACTGCCTGCGTCAATAATAACTCTTGTTTTTGAAGGAATACTGATTACCTGCGATAATACAGTTAATGCACATCTGTTAATCTTCACTGTTCCTAATGACACTTGTATCAAGTCATTGAAGATATAATTCCCTGACCTTATTTCGGTTACACCTTTTACCTTGCAACTTTCCCTTGCGGTCGGATTGGAACCGATTGTTACATCTTGAATTGCAATACCATCTTTTCTTAGTTTATTTGCATAGTGAACCATCAGATTACCTTCATGACTGGCAATATTTAATCTTTCTTCATTGCTTTGTGCGGAATAAGATTGACCTGCATGAGTTGTAATTCCTATCAGATTTAATGAATTTCTTTTTTTAATGTATTGAGCAAGTTTTAAGATTTGTGAGTAATCACTGAAGCCACAACGATGATAACCACAATCAACAATTATCATTACGTCCATCTTTTTATTACGATTATCGAAAAAGTCTGCGAGAATTCTGGCATTATCAATTGAATCAACACAGCAAGAAAGTTTGTCAATGTTTTTTTGTAGATAAAAAAGATTTTCAAGCTTTTTATCACCAATTAAGATATTAGCAATTTGAATATCTTTAAAACCGGCATCAGCAAAAACCATTGCTTCAGAAACTTTTGCACAGGCAATTCCGACAGCACCTGCATTGATTTGCATTTTTGCTAATTCAAGGGATTTATGGGTTTTGATATGAGGACGAAGTTTTACATTATACTTATCCATAAGTGTCTGCATATCACTTATGTTTTTTTCCAGAATGCTTTTTTCAATAAGTAATGACGGAGTATCAAGTTCGGGGAAAAGTATTCTCATAATTCATAGAATTAAAATATTCAAATAAATAACTCGGCAATCTGGACAGCATTGGTTGCGGCACCTTTCCTAACGTTATCAGCACAAATCCAAAGGTAAAAGCCATTTTCAAAAGCATCATCTTTCCTAATTCTTCCGACAAAGCATTCATCTTTTCCATTACAGATTGCCGGAGTTGGATATTCTTGTTCGAGTGGGCTATCTAACAGAACAACACCTTTTGCATTACTAAAAACATTTCTTAAATCTTCGACAGAGCAACTTTTTTCAGTTTGAATGTTAAGAGATTCACCGTGTCCACCAAGTATTGGCAGTCTGACACAAGTTACAGAAATCGGTAAATCCGGCATTTCGAGGATTTTCCTTGTTTCATTTATCATCTTTATTTCTTCTTCGGAATGACCGCTAAAAGTTGAAATGTCGTGAAACATTAGATTAAAAGCTATTTTGTGTTTATCGTTATTTGGGTTTCCTTCGAGTTCACTTAGTAATTTATCAATTCCCTTTTGTCCTGCACCGCTTATTGATTGATAAGTAGAGACAACGACACGTCTTAATCCAAAATGCTTTTTTATTTCATTTAATATTACAACCATTTGTATTGTCGAGCAGTTTGGATTGGCAATAATACCTCTGTAATTTTTCAGTACATGCGGATTGACTTCAGGAACAATTAAGGGAATTTCGGGATTCATTCTCCACGCAGAACTATTGTCAATGACAATACATCCGCTTTTTATGGCAACAGGAGCCCAAAATTTGCTTGCTGTTTTTCCGGGAGAAAACAAAGTTATATCAATACCTTCAAACGAATTTTCTTTAACAGCATGAACTTCTAATTCTTCATTTTTAAATTTAAGTTTTCTTCCTGCACTTCTTTCTGAAGCAAGAAGTCTCAATTCCTTGACAGGAAAATCTCTTTCTTCTAAAACTTTGAGCATTGTCCTGCCAACAAGCCCTGTCGCACCTAAGATAGCTATATTATATTTCTTCATTTTTTACAATATGATGTTTAAAATAATTTATTTCCCATTTTCAAAT
>RCNQ01000129.1 GCA_003731675.1 Bacteroidetes/Chlorobi group bacterium ChocPot_Mid | reverse complement strand
TGAAACAAGAAATTTTGTCAATTCATTTTTAGCTTTTCTTTCGTTCAGTTTTATAGCTTCATTTGTATATATACTTAATGACTTGTTGGATTTGGAATCAGACAGGCAACATCCGAGCAAGAAGAACAGACCTTTTGCAAGCGGTAATTTAGGAATTCATATCGGACTTTTTACTGCTCCGATATTTCTAATAGCAGGATTTTGTATAGGATATTTTTTATTGGCATTTTCTTTTTTTGAAACATTAATTGTCTATTTGCTAATAACAACGGCATACTCATTTTATTTGAAAAAAATAATAATTTTAGATGTAATTTTATTATCCTGTCTTTATACTATAAGATTAATAGCAGGAGCGACAGCAACGGGAATTGAAGCATCAACGTGGCTTTTAGGATTTTCGATTTTTTTGTTTTTAAGTCTTGCAATTATGAAGAGGTATACGGAAATTCGTGTGATGATTGAGCAGAATAAATCAAAAGCTGAAGGCAGAGGTTACAGGGTAGAAGATATTGATTTTTTGAAGAATGTCGGACCAGCCACAGGTTATATGTCTGTTTTAATTCTTGCTCTATATGTGAATAGTGAAAAAGTGCTATCACTTTATCATAATCCACAATGGTTGTGGTTGACATTGCTTTGTTTTGTGTTCTGGGTATCAAGGATATGGCTAAAGGCACAAAGAGGAGAGATGTTAGATGACCCGATAGTTTTTACAGCTAAAGATAAAGTAAGTTATTTTGTAGGTCTCATAATATTAATTTTAGCAATGGGAGCGAGTTTGTGAGGAGTTATCATTCAATAGGAAATATAAATTAAAATGAATCAAAAGCAGAATATATTGAATAAATATGAATCTTGGGGTAGGTTTCCCAGAAGTGAACCAAGAGAAGTAGTGAATTTGTTTTGGAGGAATGAAATACCTGATTTAAACCAGTTCAGCAGTAGTGTATTAGCATATGCCTATGGGAAGAGTTATGGAGACAGTTGTCAAAATGATGGTGGAATACTGTTGGATACGAAAGGGCTTTCAAGATTAATTTCATGGGACAGAAAAAAAGGGATTATAAGGTGTGAATCGGGCGTAACATTAGCAGAAATTCTTGATTTTGCTGTTCCGCAGGGTTGGTTTTTGGCATCAACACCTGGTACAAAATATATTTCAGTGGGTGGTGCTTTAGCAAATGATGTTCATGGTAAAAATCATCATAAAAATGGAACTTTTGGATGTCATGTTATTAAATTTGAGCTAATTCGTTCAAATGGAGAGAGGTTGATTTGTTCGGAAGATGAGAATTATGAGCTATTTTGTGCAACAATTGGGGGATTAGGATTAACGGGTTTAATAACGTGGGTTGAGTTTAAATTGCAACCATGTCCAAGCTCATTTTTTGCAATAGAATCAATAAAGTTTGATTCACTTGAAGAATTTTTTGAGATTAATGAAGAATCAGAAGTTTTTGATTATACAGTATCCTGGGTAGATACAACAGCAACTGGTTCGAAGCTGGGACGTGGAATTTACAATCGTGGGAATCATGCAAACCCGAAGTTGTATAAATTACCAGATTTACCCAAACCTAAACAAATACCATTACCAATAGAAGCTCCGTTTATAAACAGTTGTACTGTAAATGTGTTCAATATGCTTTATTACAATAAGCAAATGAATAAAGTTGAGAAGCAGATAGTTCATTATGACCCGTTTTTTTACCCGCTTGACGCAGTAGTTGGTTGGAATAGAGCATACGGTAAGAATGGGTTTATACAGTATCAATTTGTAGTGCCATTTGAGAGAGGTAAAGAAACAATTCAGAAAATTTTGAGGAAGGTTTCGGATTCTGGTATGTCTTCATTTCTTACAGTATTGAAAACATTCGGATATGTGAAATCACCGGGAATGCTTTCTTTTCCAAGACCGGGGATTACAATGGCAGTAGATTTCAGGTATGACGGGCAACAAGTTTTGGATAAGCTCAAGGAACTTGATGTTTTAGTGAGAGAAGCAGGTGGCGTAATATATCCAGCCAAAGATTCGAGAATGTCATCAGATGATTTTCAAAGGTTTTATCCGAACTGGAAGGAATTTAGTGAATTTATTGATCCGAAGTTTTCGTCGAGCTTTTGGAGGCGGGTGACAAAGAGCTGAGAGTTATAAGATAAAGTAAATTGATAATAATTTAATGGTTAATGGATATGAAAAAAATTATGATAGTTGGTGCGGCTTCAGCAATAGCCAAGGAAGTTGCAATATTATTTGCCAAAGAAGGAGCATCGCTGTATCTTGTAGATATAAATCAGGGAAGGCTTGAGGCAGTTGAAGGAGATATACTTGCAAGATATGATACGAAAATTAAGCTTGATGTGTTGAATGTGCTTGATTTTGAAAGGCATGAACCTGTATTTAAACGAGCGATAGAAGCGTTAAATGGTCTTGATGCTGTTTTGATAGCCCACGGGACATTAGCAAATCAGGAGGAGACGCAACAGGACATTGAAAAAATAATTCGGGAATTTAACATTAATTGCGTTAGTGTGATAACACTTGCATCTTTAGCGGCGAATTACTTTGAAAAGAAAAAAGAAGGTTTGATTGCAGTGATTTCTTCTGTTGCCGGTGACAGAGGAAGAATGAGTAATTATATATATGGTTCTGCAAAGGGTGGAGTAACAACATTTTTGCAGGGATTGAGGAACAGAATGGCTCATTCAAATGTAACGGTTATAACTATTAAACCTGGGATGGTGGATACGCCGATGACAGCACATTTGCCGAAAAGCCCTTTGTTTTCAAAGCCAAAAGATATTGGTAAGATAATTTATAAGGCGATGCTATCAAAGAAAGATGTTGTTTATGCACCTGGTTATTGGAGGTTGATAATGTGGGTTGTAGTGCATATACCAGAATTTATTTTTAAAAAATTGAAGATGTGATTGAATTTTTATATTACAAATTATTGTAGATATTTGAATTATTATTTGTGTTAATCAATTTAATTTATTAAAATTGTTATTCTTGACGAGGTAAAACCAATAAGAATTGAATGAGATTAATTAAAAAAATATATATATTAGTTTTTTTTCTGATACCTGAGTGTCTTTTTTCTCAATCTGCATCAGGAGAATTGACTGATTTTTTTGTGACACCGCAGTTAGATACTATTATTTTACACAGGAAGCATGGACCAATGTGGTATGGTATTTTTTCTGGGGCAAATATGAATTTTGATAATGGGAGTGTTCAATTTTTGAGGAAACCTAATGAACCATTTGACTCTGTATTGAATCATTTTATGGATTATACACCGGATAAAGGTTCTGGTTGGTTTTTGGGAGCAATGGGAGAATGGCAACCAATAGAATCAATGTTTGGTGTAACAGCACGGTTGTACATAATGGATAAATGGAGCAGTATGGCTTTTTCACCGACATATGTTGATTCTATGAAGTCAGAATATGATAATTTGGTAGATTTTACTTACCTGACATTTTCACCGGGAGTAAGATATAATCTGCATCCGAATTTTCATATTTTTGCAGGGCTGGACTTAGGTCTTAGTTTAGCTTATTCTTCATATTTAGTAAGAAAACATATAAATATTGGAGATATTAAACATGACTACTTTGAGCATGATATTTACGATATGAAGATGCGTTTTGGAGGGCATTTTGGAATTGCCTATCAGATAGTTGCGGCAGATATAAACCAAAGGATGAGACTGGTATTATCACCTTTTATATCAATACATGCGGGTACACCAATGATTTCTACTCCGGAATCGAGCTGGAATACAATAACATTCAGGGTTGGATTAACACTGAAACTAAGTCCTGATGTGATTGAATATGATACAATACCATTTGTGCCACAAACAGAACCATTACCGAAAATACTTGCATCGCTGGACAGGAAGAGCAATATTAATTTTCCAGGTTTTTCTTTGGAAGCATTTACTATAAGAGGAGAGATGACAGCAGTAGATAGAGGGCTGATAGAAGAAGATTTGAAGATAGAATCAGTGGTTAATTATGAAGTAAGCTCTCGCCCAGAAATATTAAAGGCAATTGCTGAAAAAGCGGATATTGAATTAGCTGGAATAGCTAAACCCAAAGAAAGGTTTGGTGAACCGATAACAGATATCAAACTTGTGGAAAATACTGATGTAAGTTTTGAATATTCATCATCTTCATCAGTTGAGTTAACACGAGAGGTTAAACAATATTTGAATAAGGTTGCAATCTATATGCAGGAACATCCCGGTGCTGTATTAGGTATTACAGGTCATTCTGATGACCAGGGGACTATGCAGGAAAATCACGAACGTTCGGTTAAAAGAGCTGAAGCAGTGGTAGAATACTTGATGAAAAAAGGAATACCTAAGGGAAGATTACTCGCGAGCGGAAAAGGTTCAATTGAACCAGTAGCCAGTAATAAAACTGAAGCTGGGCGAAGGAAAAACAGAAGGGTTGATATCAGAATAGTTCCATCTGCACAGGATTTGAGGAGAAGGTAGCTATTATGAAAAAATAATAATATTTTTTTAATATAAATTTTTATAAATTGTTATTTAATAAGTGTGTCATAGAGAAATAATTTTATTATATTTTAATAAATTGAGGAATATGTAATGAGTACAGAAACAAACACAATCTGCGTTATCGAGGATAACACACCAATAAGGAAATTATTATCAACCATACTCAGCAAGAGTGGATATTCAATTGTGGATTTTGGTGATGGAACATCAGCAATTGAATGGTTAAAGAGTAATACTCCGAAAGCATTGCTTGTTGATTATGTTCTTCCTGATTTGGATGGGTCGGTAATAATTGAATTTGTTAGAAAAAAAGAAGGTGGTGATAAGATACCAGTTATAGCTGTAACAGGTTTAGCTCAGGAAAATGATAAGGAAAAAATCCTGAAATTAGGTTTTGATTCATATATATCAAAGCCAATAGACACTGCAAACTTTTCAAATCAAGTGAAAAGTATTATTGAAAATAAGTAATTATTTATTAATTAATTGAGAAGAAAATGAGTAAAGACCAATTTTCATTAGGGACATCATCATATGAATCAGTATTGAAGCAAACAACAAAAGACAAGACTGGTTTTTTAAATATTTCTAAGGTATATCCAGCTTATATTACTTTAGTGATTACATTAGCAGTAACAATAGGGTTGTGGCAATTAGTTAAGAGTCAGGTAGAAAATGAGAATACAAACTCTTTTGATAAAGCGGCATCTTCTATAATGAACAGATTTGAAGGGGAGTATCAGAAGAATTATCAAGTATTGATTTCAGTCAGTGGATTGTATGATAATCTTGTTCAGGTAGTTAGAGATTATTTTAATCTGTATGCATCAATACCTACTAAAACGCATGGTTCATTGCAAAGTGTTATTTATGCTCCAAGAGTACCAGATAAAGAGCTGGAATTGTATTATTACAATATACGTTCTCAGGGATTATGGGAATATGTTATTATTCCTGAAGGAATAAGAGAATATTATTATCCAATTCAGTTTATAGTACCGGATGAGAACAGTAAGCATTTGAGTGGATATGACTTTGGGACAAATCCAATAGTTATTAAAGAAATAAAGAAAGCAATTGTTGAAAAGACAATAATAGCAACACCGGTATTTAATTTTAGAAAAGATACATTGTGTTTCTTTTTAAT
>RCNQ01000357.1 GCA_003731675.1 Bacteroidetes/Chlorobi group bacterium ChocPot_Mid | reverse complement strand
AGCTTCTGATGCAAAGGGATTATTAAAAACTGCTTGCAGATTGTCCGACCCGGTTTTATTTTTAGAACACAAAGGTCTTTATCGTTTACCATATTCTACAACAATTGAACCTGACGAAAACTACCTTATACCTTTCGGCAAAGGTAAAATAGTAAAAAGTGGTTCAGACTTAACAATTGTTACATGGGGAATGGCTGTTAAGGACTCATTAAATGCCGCTAAGGAAATCGAAAAAAACACAAACAAGACAATTGAAATTATTGACCTTAGAACTATTATCCCTTGGGACAAAGAACTGGTTTTTGAATCAATTAAAAAAACCAACCGCGTCTTAGTCGTTCATGAAGATACCAAGACAAATGGTTTCGGTGGAGAAATAGCGGCGACTATAGCCGAAGAAGCTTTCAGATTTCTTGATGCTCCTGTTATAAGGCACGCCGCCAAGGATTCTCACATCCCTTATGCTCCGGCTTACGAACTTGACGTCTTACCCACTCAGGAAAAAATTGAAAAAGACATACAAAGAATACTAAGCTTTTAATTTTTAATGGACATTATTTTGGTGGAAGTCATGGTAATTCAGATATTCGGAACTTTGAAGTGTAAGGATACTCAAAAAGCTATCAGATTTTTTAAAGAAAGAAAAATCACACCTCATTTCGTTGATTTAAATGAAAAAGCAATTACTAAAGGAGAACTTGATAACATCACCCGAACAATTCCCATAGAAAATCTTCTCGATAAAGAAAGCAAGGAATTTAAGAAAAAGGGATTGGAATATATGATTTTCGATATTCAGGAAACCTTGCTCGAAAATCCACTTCTCTTGAAAACACCCATCGTTAGATTTGAGAAAAAAACAACTTTAGGTTACGAACCTGAAATTTGGAAAAATTGGTTAAAAATATAGCTAAAAAATTGCTATTTTTGGAAAAAAATAATTTATTTAATGCTATGATACCAGTTAAAAAATACTTTTTATTTGTTTTAAAGTTTATATTTGCACTTCTTCTGATTAATTGCTCAGGCAATCAAGATTATAAAGTTGCTGAATCACCTCAAAAAATCATTCCTTTAAAAATCGGGGATACTATTCCGGAAATCACTGTTTATGATGAAGCAGGAAATCCTCTACAACTGAATAATTTAATTTCTGAAAAGCCCTCAATACTCATTGTTTATCGCGGTATATGGTCTATGTATTGCAATCAGCATATCTCTGAGTTAGAGGATATTGCACAGGAACTTTATGACATGGGTTTTCAGATAATTGCTGTTACATCTGATAAACCTGAAAAAGTAGTGGAGATGAAAGATAAATACGATGTGAGTTTCACCATTGTTTCCGATACCTCTAATAATGCAATCAAGGCATTAGGTCTCGCTTATGACGCCAGAAAAATATATTGGGATATGCTTTTGGTTCTCGAAGAAAATTCAGGAAACAAATACTATATTCTTCCTGTACCTGCTATGTTTATTATTAACAAGTCAGGAGTAATCATGTTTGAATATGTTAATCCAAATTTCAAAATCAGAATTTCACCAGAACTCCTTTTAACTGCAGCAAAAGTCACTCTTCAAGAGTGATATTCAATTATGAATTAATATTACCCGTTTTGTAAAGATTATATGCCTATTTTGTCTTAAAATATTATTAAATTCGATTTTTTAATTATTTATAAATTGAAAATTTGAAAACTAAAAATTCGAACTGGTATCTAAAAGAAGGTTTGATATACCTAAACCACGGCTCCTTCGGTGCTACACCAAAAGTTATATTAAATAAATTCTTCCAACTATGTGAGCAAGTTGATGAAAATCCCATGAAATTCTATCTTGATGATTATCCTCTGTTACTAAATCAATCAAGAAACGCTATTTCTGATTTTATAAATGCTCAAATTGAGAAAATCGCTTTTGTTGATAATGCAACGACAGGGATAAATGCAGTTATGCGTTCACTCTTACCGCTTATTAAACACGATTGGGAAATACTAACCACAAACCATTATTATCCTGCAGTAAAGAATACATTGTCCTATATGTCTGCTTTAACTGGATGTAAAATTAATGTAGTAGAATTACCTGATTTTGTTGAATCTTCTGTCCAACTTTTTGAATTAATTACTAATCAAATAAATGAAAAAACCAAATTACTTGTCTGTGACCATATAAGCTCAATTTCAGGAATGATTTTTCCTGTGAAGGAATTAAACGACTTTTGTAAAACAAAAGGCATTTTCACTATGATTGACGGTGCCCATGCCCCGGGCTTTTTGCCTCTTGATTTAAAAGCTCTTAATCCTGACTGGTACACTGGTAATCTGCATAAATGGCTTTTTGCACCAAAAGGAACAGCAATTCTATATTCAAATTCTTCTAATGATTTTGATATTCACCCTGTAGTCATTTCCAACAATTTTGGAAAAGGATTTATTGAAGAATTTGATTGGGTTGGTACCAGAAATTTTTGTTCATGGTTGACCATAAAAAATTGCATTGAATTTTACAAACTCAATTTTAAATATGAATATTGCAGAGAACTTAGCTTGTTTGCAAGAGAACTTTTAATCAAGGAATTAGACTTAGAACCAATGGCTCATGAAAGCATAACGGGGCTAATGCAAAGTTTTTGGTTGCCTGAAAAGTTAGGAAATACAGTAGATGAATCAATCAAACTCAGAAAAATTCTCTTAAATAAATTTAACATTGAGGTTTTTCTTAATCCTTTCAAAGACAGATTAGTATTACGAATTTCATCGCAAATATACAATACTCAATCTCATTACGAAATACTTACTGAAGCTTTAAAATATATTTTAAAATAAGTGATGCAATTCTACAAGATAAATTTGCTCAGGTCTGTATCCTGTACAATATCTTTCATCTTATCATTAACCATTTTTGCATCAATAACTATTGATTTCTTTTCAATGTTATCAGGAGTATTGAATAATATTTCCTCAAGCAATGTAGTTAAAATTGTGTGCAATCTTCTTGCACCAATATTGGTAATTTCTTCGTTCACTTTTGCGGCAGTAGAAGCAATTTCCCTGATTGCATCATCTGTAAACTCAAGTTCAATACCTTCTGAACGCATTAATGCCTGATATTGCTTGATTAATGCATTCTCAGGCAAAGTCAGAATTTTGATAAAGTCTTCTTCAAGAAGACTTTTGAGTTCTACCCTTATTGGAAACCTCCCCTGAAGCTCAGGAACAAGGTCAGATGGTTTCGCAACATGAAAAGCACCTGATGCAATGAATAATATGTGTTCTGTTTTGACAGGTCCGTACTTAGTATTAACTGTAGAACCCTCGACGATAGGCAGTAAATCCCTTTGGACTCCTTCTCTCGAAACATCAGGACCATGACTACCATCACCACTTCTCGAAGTAATCTTATCAATCTCATCAATAAATACAATACCAGAATTCTCAGCCCTGTTCAATGCTTCCTTGACAACTGCTTCCATATCAATCAATTTGTCTGCTTCTTCTTTCCTTATGATAACAAGGGCATCAGAAATTTTCATTTTCCGCTTTTTATTTTTCTTGGGAACAATATTCCCGAAAATTTCCTGCAGATTCATTCCCATTTCATCAAGCCCAATAGGACCCATTATCTGAAGAGATGGTATTTGGTCAACCGAAATATCCAGTTCTATAATCCTGTCATTA
>RCNQ01000128.1 GCA_003731675.1 Bacteroidetes/Chlorobi group bacterium ChocPot_Mid | reverse complement strand
AAACAAAGATAAAAACACATTACCTTTCAGAGTATCATTTTTAGTTAATAAATACTCGCTATGAAATCTCAATTGTGTTATTTCAAAAATATTATCCAGTAATTTTTCTTCATTTCTCAGGTTTATCAAATCGTTCTCGTTTATTCCAAATTTATTTTTCGCAGTATTTTGCTCATCACTTCTTAAAAAATTAACCCCAATACTTTGTAAAAAGTAATCATTTTTATAAATTAACTGACCTGAAAAATTTAGTCTTAAATCATTTCTTGTAGATTCAATACCAGTACTTTTAGAAACAGAATACAATTTATTATAATAATGACTGACATCCCTCATATCAGCCGCTAATCCGATTCCTGCTAAAAGGTTCTCTGTTATTGAGAAATTTAAATTCAAATTACCTGTTATATTCTCCTCAAATCTATTTTTTATTGAACCTTTTTCAACATCAGAAAAACTTACTGGATATAGAAAAGTCTTATATCTGATATCAAATCTTAAATTATCATATTCATCAAATCTTTGTTCAACGCCATATTTCACATCAAAAATACTTTTTCTTCTTCCATCATTCAGACTCACATATTCCCCAAGCATATTCCCATTAAAGAAGAAATTTTCAAATTTAATATTATTCGCATTCGCACCAAACTCATAAACAGGTCCTTTACCTATATCATTTCTCTGGCTGTTTATTTCATAGCCCCCGCTACTTTCAAAAAAAATATCATTTGTTATGTTATATTTTAATCCTCCTGTACTTCTGCTTTGTTCTATTTTGCTTGTTGCTTGAGACGAAATATCTGAAGCATAATAAGTACCTCTTTGTTTAAGCAATAATTTAAAGTTATTATTTAATTTAAAATCAAGTCCAAGTGCAACAATTTCATCATCCCAAAAATCAACTTTCTTTTTTTCATTTGCATTTAACCCTGATGTTAAAATACCTTTTCCCAGATAATTTTGCTTTAAATCATAAGTACCCCAATCATATTCATTGTAAAAAAACCCTATACCTTTAAACATATAAGTATTTAAAATTTTCTCCATCCCGTAATTAATATAATTGCTATTTAACAATTGTTCAGTTCTTGAACTATCCTGTTGAATAAATATTTGTGATAACAAATTATTTGAATAACAAAATGATAACAGAATAAGGATGCTAAATCCTTTGAGTAGAAAATCATCTATATGTTTTTTTTTGATTAACAATATCTTGCTTAATCAATCTCCAAAATTTTCAATACACTTTGATAAACCATATCTGTTGTTATTGTTTTCATGCAATCAAAACTCTTAATCGGGCATTTTCTGCTCCCGTGAATACCACAAGGTCTGCATTTTAAATTGTTATTGCCAACTGCAATATCAAATGGTCCTAATGGTCCGAAACCAAATTCGGGAACTGTGCTACCAAATATCGTTATTGTTTTGCATCTTACCAAACCAGCCAGATGAGTTGGAGCGCTGTCATTTGTTATAGTCAGTTTAACCCTATTCAACAATTCTAAAAGTTCCATTATACTTGTTTCCCCAACCAATGACAGACAATGCGTTGCTTTACGAATTTTTTCAGATAATGAAACTTCATTTTTAGCACCTATCAGGATTGGGTTTAATCCCTGATTTATCAGTTTAATAATCAACTCTGTGTAATAATCCTCAATCCATCTTTTCGTTTCCCAAACACTTCCCGGAGCTATAGCAATTAATTTGTCAGTATTTTTAACTCCCAGTATATTCAATTTAGAGTCTATTTTTTCTTTAATATCATTGTTGATTTCTAAATCCACACCCCATCTATGTTTCTCTATCAGAGATTTTCCTTCATCATCGTGAACCAAATCAAGAAGCAACTTGTTATTTCTTTGAGTTTCATGAATTCCTAAAATGTATTTGGCTCTTTTTTTATAAAGTATTGAAAAAGTACTGTTTTCGAAGCCAACCGATAATTTGGGTTTGGCAAGATATGTGACCAATGAAGTTCTCATACTCCTCTGCAAACCAAAAATACACTCAGTCTCCAGTTTTTTTAATTTATCAGATAAATCACGTATCCCCTTTATACCAGAATCACTTCCTCTTTTATCAAAACTGATTACAATGTCAATATTTTTTGATGATTTTAGTAGTTCAACAGCTATGGGATTTGAAACAAAAATGATTTCGCAATCAGGATGTAACTCTTTAATAGTTTCTGCAAAATAAAGTGCAAGTGCAATATCACCCAAAAAAGCAGTCTGGATTATTGCAATTCTCCGAAAATTTTTAATATCAAATTTTTTATTCATTAAATACTTTTTAACAATAAATTTAATATTTCCACCTGTTATGTTGCCATGCCCATAAATCAGGATGTTCCCTTATGGCATCTTCCAGAACTTTAACATGTCTTTCTGTTAATAACTTTATGCCATCATTATCAGTTATTTCTCCAGAACTTACCTTTTCAATAATATCATTTGTCTCCAACAATTTTGCTGTTACTGTATATGTACAATCTTTGTTCCTTACTGCGAAACCATATATAACAGGTACCTTATACTTCAAAGCCAATGTAGCAGGAGCTTCATAAGTAGAAGCGGGTCTCCCGAAGAAATCCACATATACATCTTTGTCCTTTGTAGCTCTTTGGTCAACTATTATTGCAACACATCCTTTGTTAATGATTGTTTTAACAATTTCCCTTGCAGCTTTATCCATATATACTATCTGGTTTCCGCCTTTTGTTCTGTATTTATTAATGTAATTATCTGCTAAAGAATTTTGTTGTTCCTTTACTATTACTTTAATTGGAATTTTTGTAAACAGACCAACTGCATAAGCCGCAAACTCCCAATTACCATAATGTGCCGACAGCAATATTAAACCATTCCCCTGATTATATGTCTCTTTTATTAAATCAAGATTCTCATATTTAACATACCTTTCAATGTCTTTTTCAGAAAGATACCTCAAACATGCAGTCTCGATGAGAACAACTCCAAGATTTTGATATGATTTTTTTAATACTTTTTTTATCCACTTTTTATCTTTGCCAGGAAATGCCATCTTTAAATTATCATAAGTAATCTTTTGCCTTTTCTTACTTAATATCTTCAAAATATTACCTGTGAAAACACCTAAAAAGTATCTTTGTCTAATGCTTAAAATCGAGGATATATACCCAATAAATAAGAGCAAGTATGTTATTAATTTATCTGACATAGTTAACTATTCTATTTGTATTCATCATTAGGGTCGTAACCTGTACGGTTTTTAAGCACGTACTCATTATACCAATTTTCATACTGAACTTCGAACTGTGCAGTAGAATGAACAAGTTCATATCTTCCATTACCGGACATATCAACAAAATGAAAATAAACACCACCCTGTATTTCGGAATAAAACCAGCTTTCGTAAGCACGTGTCTCACCAAAGAAGGGGTGTTGTTCTCTTTCACTTGGTTTACCATATTTTAGGTAAACTCTACCTCTGTCGGTTTGCCATCCTCTCGTTTTACCATACGAGAAATTTCTATCTACAAATTTAACCAATTCTCTGTATCTGAATAACTCTTCATTGAATATCGTCGTGGTATCAGTATCTCTGTTTAACCAAAACCTGTAAAGTAACCTTTTCTTTCCATCTAAACTAGTCAATTTATCAAATTGTTCAATTTCCTGAAAGCTACATATTGGCTTTATCTGTTCAATCTCCATTTTAACCTGTTCTT
>RCNQ01000127.1 GCA_003731675.1 Bacteroidetes/Chlorobi group bacterium ChocPot_Mid | reverse complement strand
TGGGAATCAGAGAAAAAAGTAACAGGAATGATGGTGATGTTGAGAAATATTTGCGGATATTTAATCTGAAGCGAGGAAATCCGTATTGTGCGGCAGGTCAGTATTGGTGTTTTTATCGAGCGGCATTGGATTTGAAAATGTCGCTGAAGGAAATACCGCTTTTGAAGAGTGCTTTGGCTTTTGCGATGTTTAATCATGCTAAGAATAACGGAGTAAGGACAAATTTCAATCCGGTGAGAAATGATTTGATATTTTGGAGAAAGAAAAATAGCGTTAGAGGTCATGTGGAAAGGATTATAAGTGTCGGAAAATCCGGTGTTGTATTTACAGTTGGATTTAATACTGTAAATAAAAATACGGGTGAAGAAGGTGTTTTCTTGCAGAAAAGGAATTTGCATCAGCCTCTTGGACGCTTGGTGGTAAGGGGAGTTGTGGGGTTTGATTTGCAATTAGCAATTAGCAATTAACAATTACGAATTGGCAATTAACAATTACGAATTACGAATTAGGAATTACGAATTACGAATTACGAATTACGAATTACGAATTGGCAATTAACAATTACGAATTACGAATTAGGAATTACGAATTGGCAATTAGGAATTAGGAATTAGGAATTAGGAATTAAGAATTACGAATTAGGAATTAGGAATTAGGAATTAGGAATTACGAATTACGAATTAGGAATTAGGAATTAAGAATTACGAATTGGCAATTAACAATTACGAATTAGGAATTAGGAATTGGCAATTAGGAATTAGGAATTGAGGATGGAAAATTATAATGTGGAATTATGTTGTGTGAGGAAAGAATATGATATCGGAGGTAATAAGGAATCATGGTATGTCAATGAATTTGGAGACTTATTGGATACCTCTTCAGCAGGAGGAAATTGTGGGACAAAGGAAATCAATGAATGCTGTGTCTGTGCAGATAATTTGGGATTCTGTGGTAGGGATAATGAATGGGGTGATTGAGCTTTTTGTAACAAATGAAATGAATAGCAGGAGCTTGCTGAGTAGTTATATAATAAACTCAATCAGCAACAGGAACAACTCGATATTGGTTGATTTGTCCTTGAATTATGCGTATCTGAAAATTAAATATTCAAAGAATGATATATTGAACGGAAAACTGAATGTGTTGATTAAATATGAGGAGATAAGATGAGAGATTATTTGATAATAGTAATACTTTCTGTTCTGTTCGGCTTTGTCCTTGCGTATTTGTTTTTTCAAAAGAATTTAATTCAGCGGGCAGAAGAAGGATTTACCCAGAAGGCAGATACGATTGTAAAAATTGTTCCTTCGGAGCCGTTGATAATAGAGAGGGTAAAGACAAAGATAATTTATACGGGAGATACGATAGTTCAGACAAAGCCATTTGTAGCGATGGTTGATACCGTTGTTAAGCAAGATACAATTTTTGCGAAGTATGAGTTTCCGGAGAATCTTTTTAGTTTGAATCTGAGAAGAAGCGATGATACTTTGAGGACAGTAATGATAAAAACTGAAATAATGAAAAGTGAAAGTAAGAATTGGTGGAAAAGCCCTGCTGTTGCGGTTGCAGGGCTTGTTGTGGGTTATTTATTAAGAAATTATATTAGGTAAAAGAGGTAAAAAATGCAGAATAAAAAATATTTATTAAGCGAATTATTGACAAGGGAGATGCAGTCGCCGTTTGCAAGGTTCATTGGGATACTGCCAAACCCTGATAGAGTGTTGAGGCGTACGGGTAAGACAATTGAAGCGTATCGTGAGTTGAAGAATGACCCTCATGTCTGGAGTTGCATTCAGTCAAGGAAGAGCGGGACATTATCACTGGAAACAAGAATCGTGCAAAATAATGCAGATAAAAGAGTGGTGAATGAAGTTGATGAAATTGTGAGGTCGCTTGATTTACAGCAAATCATCCGTGATATACTTGAGGCACCGCTTTTTGGCTATCAGCCGCTTGAGATTATATGGGAGATGACGGGAAGCAAGAGAAAATATATGTTACCGAAGTCAATCGTAGCGAAGCCACAGGAGTGGTTTTTCTTCGACACAGAAGGGAAGCTGAAATACAGGCGAATTGGTGTGATGAGCGGAGAAGAAATTCCTGCAATGAAAATATTATGTGCAAGGTATGAATCATCATATCTGAATCCTTATGGTGAGTCGTTGTTGTCGAAATGTTATTGGCCCGTAACATTTAAAAATGGTGGATTGCGATTTTGGGTAAGTTTTACTGAGAAGTATGGTATGCCTTTTTTGTTGGGTCAGTACACAAGAGGGGCAAGCGGAGATGAGATACAAAGACTTGCAGAAACATTGTCGGAAATAGCACAAGATGGAGTAATAGTTTCTCCGAATGATATTAAGCTGGAGCTTCACGAAGCTGTGAAAAGCACATCAGTTGAGCTTTACCGTGAACTAATCAGATATTGTAATGCGGAGATATCCAAAGCAATTTTGTCGCAGACATTGACAACAGAGCTTGATATGGGTTCTTATGCGGCGGCTGAAACACATTTTAAGGTGCGTCGGGAGGTTATTTTGTCTGATATACGGTTGGTTGAATCTGTGATGAATGAGTTGATATCTTTTATTGTCAGGTTGAATTTCAATAGTGAAAGAATTCCGAAATTTAATGTGATAGTTAGTGATGAGGAGAATTTGCAAAAGGTGGAAAGGGATTTGAAGCTGGCTCAGACAGGACAGGTTCGGTTTACGAAGAAGTATTGGATGGATAATTACGGTTTTAAAGATGAGGAGGTTTCTATTTAGTGAAAAAATGAAAAAAATTAAAAATAAATTTGTTTTGTTTTTATTTTTTATTTATTTTGCAGGTGTAGAAATAATAAACTTTTTCATTTTAATTTCCTTTCAGAAATTAGCAGGGAAGCACTAAGGACAAGGGCTTTCCTGTTTTTTTTTTAGCAGTTAGCGGTTAGCGGTTAGAAGTTAGGGTGGTGGTTATTGTTTTGATGTTATTGTGAGGTTGGCGATGTAAATTCCGGAGAGTATCATGAGCATGCTTAGTATTTGAATTGGAGTAATTCCTTCGCCGTCGAGTAATCCCCAGAGCATGGAGACAAAAGGTATAAGATATGTTACGAATGATGCAAAGAGTGCATTTGATTTTTTGACGAGTTTTGCAAAGAGGAATATTGCAAGTGCTGAACCGAAAACAGAAAGTAAGGCAATGGAGCCGAATGCTGTTGGTGCGTTGGGATGAGTAAAAGTTATGTGGAAGAAGTCAGTAGTCAGCAGGTAAAAGAAGGCAGGGATACCCATACTGATGAATGCTATTGATGTAATGTCCATGTCTGAGATGTCTTGCAGGTATTCTTTCAAGATATTGCTACCCAAGCCATACATCAAAGTTGCAAGTACAATGAGCAGACCCCAGGAATTGGCAAAGTCCACAGTTGTAAAATCGCCTGTTTTGAAAAAGACAAGAAGTATAGCACCGAGCAGACCAATCATAACACCGAGAACCTTGAATTTGTTTGTCGGCACTTTGTAAACAATGAAGCCGATGAGCAGGGTGAACAATGGGACGAGAGAGTTGAGGATACCCGCAGTACTGCTGTTTACGACTGTTTGAGCATAGGAATAAAGGAAAGGCGGAATGCCAAGCTCGAGCAGAGCAAATGCGAGGATGTATTTATACAGGTGAAAATCAAGTTTTCTGAAGTTTTTAATGGCGTAAGGAATGAAGACCAAAGCGGCAAGAACGATTCTCAAAGCACCAACTTGATTAGGTGGGTAACCGATGAGACCTTTTTTTATTAAAATAAATGAAGTCCCCCAGATGAGGGACAAGACAATTAAAATAATGAAGGATTGAATTTTATTTTTTTTCATATTTAATTTAAATCAAAGAGTAAAGCAGGATTAATTTTGAATTGGAGCATATTAGCAGTATTTCTTCCTGCATCTCCACCTTTTCTTTGTATTGTAATTTTACCAATTCTAATGCTACCTCTTGGAGTAATTATAGCATCACCATTGCCAAAAAAATTTAAGCAAAAATTCATTGGTTGTAATATATATCTGGTATTATTTTTCAATTTTTGTACAACAAGCATCCATTCTGCAGCAAATTTTCCTCTGCCTTTTAATATATCAGAAACTATCATAGATTTATTTGAATTAATCCAATTAACCAATGCTGTTTGTTCTTGTTCGGAAAATTCGTTAGCCAGTAATCTTTTCTTTTTCAAGTCAGTCGGTTTGATTTCACCTGTATATTTTTTAAATAAAACAGTAATATTTTTGGGAATATTCCACATTTCAGCATATTTTTCAACCCATCTTTTATCAATTTGATTGTAACCTTTTGGATTGCTCACCAATTTAATTTGAATGTTTTCAACATCAATTTTTTTTGTTAATTTAATTGTGACCTGAACCTGAACATCGGTTTTAAAACCTGATATTTTAATTGCCTCGACATATTCGATTTCAGATAATTTGTAATCCATAATCTTAAGCCAATGTTGAGCATCTTTATCAATTTTCCAATTGTTAAATTTGCAAATAATATCAAATTCATTTTTAAATCCATAAATAGCAGTTTGAGAACCTTCTTTTATAGTTTTCATACTAATTCAAAAATATTATTTTTAATTGATGCAATACGTATTTTAGCAATTTCAACGTATTCTGAAGATATTTCAGAGCCGAGCCAATTCCTGTTTAACAATTGAGCAATTTTTGCAGTTGTGCCGCTACCAATAAATGGGTCATAAATTAGGTCACCTTCGTTGCTCCATGTGATAATTTGGTCGTAAGCTAATTGCTCGGGGAAAATTGCAGGGTGTTTAAAAGCGATTTTATCTTTAGTTGATATGCCTCCACCAACTGAATAGAAGAATACATTGCCAACTTTTTTTTCAGTTGTTCTTTCAACTTTTTTATAATTAAGCTCTCCTTTTGTTCCTCTGTTTTTCATGTTTGCTGAACCATTGTATTTGCAAATTTCCATAATAGGATTGAATGTTTTTGGTTGGTTTTTACTAAAGCAAAACATGTATTCGAAATGCTGATGGTATCTTGGTCCAGATGTAGGCATTGGATTATTTTTATAGTAAATCATCGTATCATTGAGATTAAAGCCGATTTCTTTGAAATATAGAGCTTGTCTGAAAGAGGTTCCTGTTTCGCTACCATTTTCACTGGCATCGGCAACAACCCAAATCACTACCCCACCATTTTTCAAAATTCGGAATAATTCATTAGCAATTTCTTCGAATTGGAAAAAATAACCTTTGTAATCACGAAGATTATCATAAGGTGGTGATGTTAGAACCATATCAACAAAATTGTTAGGTATCCGACTCATCGTATCGAGACAATTTTCGTTGAATATAGTATTTAATTCAATCATTTTTACAGTTTAACAAAGTGACCAATAATCCAAAAGCAAATTTAAATTACTTTTCTAATTAAAAAAATTAAATATTATGAATTGTTTTTAGAAAAAGATTTATATTTTTTTTCAAGTTTTTTCAGATATGTTTCGGAGACACCTAATTCGAAAGCTAATTGCTTGGTGGTTTTATCTGAATATTTCCTGATGTATTTTAAAACCAGAGTGTCGAGATGGGCGATTCCGGGAACATAAATGTTTAATCCATTTAAGTTTTTCAATATGAGTTTGACTGTTTCCATGCCACAGACATCAAGAAGTATTTTGAGGTCAGGGGTGAGGTCGCTTTCTGTTAATAAATCAAAAATATTTTCCATTTTTTACCTCCATTTCTAATTTGATTGATGGGAAAAAGAATTGAGAAAGTCTTCAAAGATGAATATCAAGTCGTCAATAAAGGCAGTGTTCATGCGGGTTTGCGAGGAATATGCCTTTAGCGTAAGGTTTAAGAGTATCGCCAGTTTTTCGGATTCATCAAGCTGTCGGATTTTTGGGTTATTAATGAATTGCTGAACAGCATAGCAGATTTCGGAGTTCAGATTTGTATTTTTTTCAGCTTCTTTTTTTGTTTTCATAAGTCACCTATTATTAAATTATTTTTATTATTTTATAAATATTTGAAAAATATATTGTTGATTTCAATATTTTTTATTAATTTTGAAATAATTACAAGTATATGTTGTAATATTTACAGCAAATTTAAGTATTATTTACAATATATCCAAATATTTTTTATGGGTGAACTACAGAAAAAAATTGGTGAGAGATTGAGAGCGATACGTCAGATTTTTCTCGAAGGCGACAAAGTGTCAACAAGGCAATTTGCGAATGCTTTGGGAGAGAAGAAGGATAGTATCACAAATTATGAGATGGGTAAGGCGGGGATACCGAACAGGGTGCTGACAAAGCTTTATGAGCGTGGGTTTAATCCTGTATTCATATTGACTGGTGAGGGTTCTATGTTCGCTGATAATGAGAATGGTAGATTGATAGAAGAAAAAATCAATTCGAAAAAGAAGAAGACAACAAATATTCAGAATATCCGGGAGATTGATTTGTCGAAGCTTAGTCTGAGTGAGCTGGAAAGAAAAGTGTTGCAGTATCAGGTGGCGGCAGGGGATATACAGAAGATTATTGAATTAAAGAAGATGCAAGAGACAAGCTGAAATGTGGAATGGCTCTTAGCAGATTAAATATTGATTACGAAGCGAAGACAATCAGTGAGCTTT
>RCNQ01000126.1 GCA_003731675.1 Bacteroidetes/Chlorobi group bacterium ChocPot_Mid | reverse complement strand
AGTCAATACACTTGGTTTGCCATTGATAAATACAGTAAAATTTGAGCTACCTCTTAAAGTAACATTTCCTTCAACGTCAACTTTTACTGATGGAACATTTTGCAAAGCGTCAACGGCTGTTCCTCCTTGAGATATAATATCCCTGTTTACATTCACGATTTTTTTATCCATTTTGAATTCAACCAATGGCTTTTCTGCTGTTACTTCAACTCCTTCGCTCTTATAAGTTGAAAAATTCAATTCAATCTTACCCAGATTATAGACAGGACTTCCTTCACTAATGACAATACTGTTTACCTTTTTCTTTTCATAACCAATAAACTTAATCATTAAATAATATTTACCGTTTGGTAAATTTGTGATTGAAAAATTTCCATCCTTTTCTGCTATTGTACCGTTGACAAGTTTGTCATTCCCCACATTATACACTGATATCTGGGCATAACTCATAGGTTTATGTGAATCAATTTCCAAAACCTGTCCTTTAATAACACCTTTATAATCATTACCGTTTGATGATTGTCCCCTTTTATCCTGTGAATAGGCAAAATTAATTGTTGCAATCACTAATAAAATAAATAATATATATCTACACATCACATCTCCATAAAAATAAAAAAATGAGACAACAATATGCCTCATTTCTTATAACGATTTTGTATGCAAAATGTTTCAAAATTTACTTGCTCGACAACCTTTCTATTCCTTTTGCTTCTAATCTGAAAATAGTCCATTCTGACATTGGCACAGCACCTATACTCTTATAAAAATCAATAGCTGGCTGGTTCCAATCGAGCACACTCCATTCGAATCTTGCACAATCTCTTGCCTTCGCTATTGTTGCTAATTCTACCAACAATGCTTTACCAATACCTTTTCCTCTCATATCGGGTTGCACAAATAAATCTTCTAAATATAATCCAGGTTTTCCCTTAAAAGTTGAGAAATTATGAAAAAACACTGCAAACCCACAAGGTTTATCATCAAACTCTGCAATCAGACACTCTGCAATTCCTGAACTTCCGAACAGATTTTTACGAATAAGCTCATCATTAACAGTTAAATTATCAGATAATTTTTCATATTCTGCTAAATCCTTGATAAATTGAAGAATCAAACCTGTATCTGATTCATTAGCAAACCTAATTTTTATATTTTTATTTTCCATATTATCGCAAATCAATTTTTTATTCTCTTTACACTTTTAGCTCTCAAAGCAGAAGCTTTTACCTTAAACCTCAAGTCATTAAATCTATCAAAGCCTTCACTAAGTAATTTTTTCTCAGCAAGGAAACCAATCATTGCGGCATTATCCATACAATACTGCATATCAGGGGTTATTACTTTTATCCCTAATTCTTTTGCTTTTGAACTCATTTCAGTTCTCAATTGTGAATTAGCCGAAACTCCTCCTGCTATGACTATTGATTTAATATTTTTTCTAACTGCGGCATCAACTGTTTTCTTAACCAATACATCTACTATCGCCTGTTGAACTGAAGCTGCTATGTCATTTATTTCATTTTCAAAGTTAATACCTGAAAATTCTTTTTCAAGAAAGTATTTTACAGATGTCTTCAAACCACTAAAACTGAAATTAAAATTATCATCATTTATCATTGACCTTGGGAAATTATATCTTTTCGAATTACCTGCTTTTGCCAGTTTGTCAATATGAGGACCTCCGGGATATGGTAAACCAAGCATAGATGCAATTTTATCGAATGCCTCACCGGCGGCATCATCCACAGTAGAACCTAATATCTGATAATCTGCAAACGATTGTACAAGAAATAAAGTTGTATGTCCGCCACTAACAACCAAAGTGATATAAGGAAACTCAACACCTGAATCCTGAAGACTGCCAGAATATATATGACCTTCAATATGATTAATCGGAATGATAGCTTTGTTGTATTTAATCGCCAAACCTTTCCCAAAATTGGAGCCGACTAACAATGAACCAATCAATCCGGGTTCACTCGTTACTGCTATTGCATCAACTTCGGTTATACTTGTTTGGCTTTCATGGAGTGCTTTAAAAAGAACCTCATAGATGAAATTCAAATGAGCCCTTGAAGCAAGTTCAGGTATAACTCCTCCATACTTACTGTGAAAATATTGTGAAGAAATAACATTACTCAATACCTTGCTATTTTCAATTATTGATACTGATGTATCATCGCATGATGATTCTATGGCTAAAATTTTTGTCATTATTCATTGTTCTGTAACTCATTTAAAAGCATTGTAAGAGCAGTACCTACAGCTCTTTCCCGATTAACTTCTCTTTCCGTACTAAATACAAATTTCTTAACTTTTACATTGTCTCCAAATGCTAAACCTATAAATACTGTACCAACGGGCTTTTCTTCTGTCCCGCCTGTTGGACCTGCAATACCCGTTATTCCAATGCCGACATCAGTCTTGAAAATATCACGTACATTCCTTGCTAATTCGAAGGCAACTTGCTCACTAACAGCTCCAAATTGAACAAGACTGTCTTTGCTAACATTCAAAATCTTCTCTTTTATTTCATTGCTGTAAGCAATTACACCACCAGAAAAATAAACCGAACTTCCTGAAATACTCGTAAACTCAGCTCCTAACAAACCACCAGTACATGATTCAGCAACGGCAACTGTCAAATTTCTTTCGGATAACAATGAACCAACTTTTGATACTAATGACTCATCATCAGCAGAGAAAATATTACCACCAGCTTTTTCAAAAATCACTTTTTCAATCTTTTTTAATTTCTCTCTTGCTGTTTCGAAGTTCTTTCCTGAAACACCTATTCTTAACTTTACACCACGATAAGATGGTAAAAAAGCTAATGACCCATCACCTAAAAATTCTTTTGGTTCACCAATCATATCTGCTAACTTTGATTCAGGTATTCCTGTTGTTTGCAAATTTTTATACAGAACAACATTGTCATTTCTTTCTGCGATTTTGCGTTTGATAAATGGAATAACAGAATCGTTCATGATATATTTCATCTCTGCAGGTACACCTGGTAATGAAATAACAAATTTACCCTTTTCTTCAAATAACATACCCGGTGCAGTGCCAACTTCATTTTTCAATACTAAACATATTGAAGGCAAATAAGCTTGCTCCATATTTCTTTCAGTAAGATGATATCCTCTCAAAGAAAATATTTTCTTCAGATATTTCAGTGTATCATTATGTAATACAAGGTCATCGCCGAAATATTCGCACAAAACATTTTTTGTTATGTCATCGTGAGTAGGTCCTAAGCCACCAGTAAGGATAACTAAATCACTTATTGGTAACAATCTGTTCAGTTCATCAATCAGACTATCTCTATTGTCACCAATTGTAGAGTGTAACTTTACATTTGCTCCGATAGAAGTTACTTTACCTGCAATCCATGCAGCATTTGTATTGACAATTTGTCCGATACAAATCTCATCTCCTATTGTTATAATTGAAATATCAAACATTTGTGTTTAAAAAAACGGCGAACAAAGATTGCACGCCGTTATTCATTTATTCAATAATACAGAATTATTTATTCTTTATTTTCTTCATCCTGAGTATCAGGAACTTCGTTTACAGCAGGTTCTTCAACCTGAACTTCTGCAGGAGCTTCATTGGTTACTTCATCGGTAACTTCATTTGTTACTTCCGGCTCTTGAGTTACAACAGCTTTTACTTCCTGAATTTTTATATCTTCTTCCTTCTTCGTGTACAAATAATCAGGAATAGGAATATCATTCAATGGAGCTAAAAGCTCTTCGGGTATCTCAATGTTCTCAATTGGCTCAATTGGTGTTCCTGCTTTGTATTTGTTGGCATTTGGTACAGGATGTTTTGCAACATACGCATCTATAGTTGCCTGGTCCTTATTTCTCAGACATTCAACAACCGATAAAACGATTTTCTTGGCTTCCTTGTCAAATTCAACTACCTTCAAAGGCAAAATATCACCTATCTGGAAGTAATCAACAATGTTTTTAACAGGTGCAAAAGACAATTGTGAAATCGGCACAAAACCATCAACTGCATCAGGCAATTCAACGATAACACCTTTTTCAATTATTCTTTCAATTTTAGCTTCAGTTTCTTCACCAGCTTTATATTTTGTTTCAAAGTAATCCCATGGATTCTCAACAATCTGCTTGTGTCCAAGTGCAATTCTTCTTTGCTCAGGGTCAATACTTAAAACGCAAACATCTAATTCATCACCCTTTCTGACAAATTCACCGGGATGACGTATCTTCTTTGTCCAGGACAAATCACTGATATGAATCAAACCATCAACACCAGGTTCAAGTTCGATAAATACGCCGAAGTTTGTCAAATTCCTTACAATTCCTTTATGTACAGAGTCAACAGGATATTTTGCCATCAAATCTTGCCATGGGTCTGGTTCCAATTGCTTCATTCCCAAAGCTAATTTCTTTTCATCTTTGTCAATATTCAGTACAACTGCTTCGACTGTCTGTCCCATTGACACTATCTGCGATGGATGTTTCACGTGTTGTGTCCACGACATTTCACTAATATGGATTAACCCCTCAATTCCCTTCTCGATTTCAATAAATGCACCGTAATCCGTTAAGCTGACAACTTTACCAGAAACCCGTACACCTTTTTCGTATTTATCGCCAATCGTATCCCAAGGATGCTGAGTTAGTTGTTTCATACCCAAAGAAATTCTCTTCTTGTCTGTGTCATAGTCAAGAATAACTACTTTAACAACTTCGTCAAGTGATACTATTTCACTCGGGTGAGTAACCCTGCCCCAAGACAAGTCAGTGATATGAACCAATCCGTCAACACCACCCAAATCTACGAATATACCAAAGTCAGAAATTGCCTTGACGGTACCTTCAAGCACTAAACCTTTCTCAAGTTTCGAAATAATCTCATTTCTCTGCTCAGATATCTGCTCATCAAGTAATACTTTATGACTCACCACCACATTTTCACTCGGATGATTTACCTTTACTACTTTTACGTCAATAGTCTTGTTTACCCAACTATCAAAATCTCTAACCGGACGGACATCAATTTGTGAACCTGGAAGAAATGCTTCAATACCGAGCAAATCAACTACCATACCACCTTTAATTCTTCTGAGAATCTTAACAGGAACAATTTTTTGCTCTGCATTCAATTGTATAATATCTTCCCATATTCTCATGAAATCTGCTCTTCGACGTGAAAGCACCAGCTTTCCGTCTGCATCTTCCATCTTTTCGATATAGACATCAATTTTGTCACCAATCTGTAAATTCTCCGAATTCAATAACTCTGCTCTCGGAATCACACCAAATGACTTAAAACCAATGTCAACTAAAACTTCATCTTTTGATATATTGATAATCTTACCCGAAACCAACTCATCTTCTTTGATTTTGGTTATTGAACCTTCTGACAGTTTCTCGAAAGTCTCATCATCAAGTTCAAGGTCTCCAAAGCCATCCTCTAATATGGAACTAACATTGTGGTAGTCAAATTTAGAAAAGTTTTGGTCAAGGGTTTCCATTAGAAAGTCATCTTTTTCGGATTCAATAATTTCTTCTGATTTATCAATATCCTGCTCAAATTCATTTTCATTTTCAATCATGAAAAACTCCAAATTTTATTTTAATAAGTTAAACAATAGTTAATTAAATATATATTTTCCAAACATTGCTGTTTAGAGCTTTGCAAATTAATAGAAAATTAATTTATATACAAATCTTTTTTTATCAAAACCTTACATTATTTACACAATTTCTTTGAAGTTATAGTCAAAAAAAACTTCTCTGTCACAGACAAAGAAGCTTATTTATCTTAATTCTTGATAATTCAATTATATACAACAGATTGTCAATGTTGATAAATGTGTATATCTCTCTGAGGAAATGGAATTGAAATACCATTAACATCAAATTCCCTCTTAACTCGTTCGTTAAAATCGAAATTGATATTCCAGTAATCCTCGCTTTTGCACCAAACCCTTACGGTCAGGTTAACCGAACTGTCTGATAGCTGTCCGACTGCAATCATATATTGCGGTTCATCTAATATCCTCTTGTCACTCTTGATGATTTGCTCAAGAATCTCTTTTGCTTTTGATATATCTGAATTATACCCTATACCAAAACTTAAATCGAGTCTTCTTAATGGTTCAGCATTGAAATTTGTTATAGCTCCGTTTGAAATTGCACCATTTGGTATATAT
Source organism: Bacteroidetes/Chlorobi group bacterium ChocPot_Mid (assembly GCA_003731675.1). GTDB lineage: Bacteria > Bacteroidota > Ignavibacteria > Kapaibacteriales > UBA2268 > ChocPot-Mid. Next base: position 104 of record RCNQ01000126.1, on the reverse strand, counting down.
ATCCTCTTATTATCAACTGTTAATAATACTGTATTGAAAATATGAATTTCCTTCACAGTACCAGTAAAACCCTGAGTTTCAATAAAATCTCCCACTCGGTAAGG
>RCNQ01000125.1 GCA_003731675.1 Bacteroidetes/Chlorobi group bacterium ChocPot_Mid | reverse complement strand
TCGGGTTCATAATTGATAGCGGCATCGTTCAGTACGAGTTTTGCAAGTGATTCTCTCAATGATTCGTAATCATCGGCATCTGCGGGATAAATTCCACTAAAGACCATTGGTTTAACAACTTTGAAACCAGCAATTGCTGTTTCACATTGTCTGTGAAAGTGAGTTATTGTATCTCCTACCTTGGTGTCTTGTAAATTTCTTATGCTGGCTGTGAAATAACCGACCTGACCTGCTGATAATTCCTTTGTTCGATGCCTTTTCATTAACAGAATACCAACTTCTTCGACTTCATAAGTCATATTAGTTGCCATGAACAATATTTTATCTTTTTCTTTAATAGTTCCATCGAAAACACGGAAATTCACAACAACTCCCCGGTATGGATCAAACAGAGAGTCATATATTAAAGCTCTTAATGGAGATTCAGGGTTACCGCTTGGAGCTGGGATTTTTCTTACGATGGTTTCAAGTAAATCTGAAACTCCTTCTCCCTGTTTCGCTGAAACAAAATGAAGTTCTTCTTCACTGCATCCTGTTAAATCCATTATTTGGTGTTTTACATTTTCAAGTGTTGTTACAGCACTTGGTAAATCTATTTTATTGATAACAGGTATGATTTCGAGATTGGCTTCCAAAGCAAGATAAAAGTTGCTGATAGTCTGAGCTTCAACTCCTTGGGTTGCATCAACCACAAGCAAGGCACCTTCGCAAGCCGCTAATGAGCGTGAAACTTCATAAGTAAAATCAACATGTCCGGGAGTGTCTATTAAGTTCAAGCTATAAAGCTGGCCATCTTTAGCTGTATAATCCATTTGAATAGCATGAAGTTTGATTGTGATTCCACGTTCTTGTTCCAATGGGTTATCATCGAGTATTTGAGCGTTAGTCATCTCACGTTCAGTTACCCTGCCGGTCAACTCAAGCATCCTGTCAGCCAAAGTTGACTTACCATGGTCTATATGAGCAATTATACAAAAATTGCGTATGTTTTTCATAATTAAATTTTGATTTGACAATACATAAACTTCAAAAATACTAAAGGTTTAGCATGTTTGCAATATTTTCAGAATTTAATTTTTAGCAGATTGCCTGATTTATCTCTTTAAGTCTTAATAAAATAGATGTCAGAGTTCTGTAAAGAAAATCTATTTGTCATCAATTGTAAGACCAGATATTTACAAATTTTTTTTTATCTTGCAGGTTTATATATTGTATAATTTAAATATTTAAGATAATGACAGAAATAAAAGGAAATGAAGCAAAAAAGGGTTTCCCTTTTACATATTGGATATCAATTGTATTTGAGTTTTTTGAAAGAGGTTCTTATTATGGTATGATGAGTGTGCTTTCGGTTTATTTGACAAGCGAGTTGGATTTTTCAAAAGAATCAGTCGGTGTAATTAAGAGTACTATTCAGCCACTGCTTTACTTTTTACCTATTATAACTGGTGCGATAGCTGATAGAATGGGTTACAGGAAAACATTATTGGTTGCATTCGGACTTTTAGGGACTGGTTATTTTCTTACAAGCCAAATGACTTCTTATGCGGCTGTTTTCGGGTCTTTGGTCATCATGGGTTTTGGTGCAGGTACTTTTAAACCTGTAATCTCAGGAACGATAGCTAAAGTTACCGATGAAAAGACTTCTACTCTCGGTTTTGGTATTTTTTACTGGTCAATAAATCTTGGTGCATTTTTGTTTCCGATGTTTATTGTTCCTGCACTGAAAGCTATTGACTGGTCTTATGTAATGATTGCGTCTGCTATTGGAACGGGTATTATGATAATTCCTACTTTGTTTATTTACAAAGAACCACCAAGAGAAGTTATTGAAAAAGAACCATTAGGAAAGATTATATCGGGTATATTAAATAAAGTCTGGATGGTAATTCTTGATTGGAGATTTATTTTATTCATTTTTATTTACTCATGGTTCTGGATACTTTATTTTCAGATGTTTGACAGTGTGCTTTGGTACGTAGATGCTTTTGTTGATAAGACACCTATTAATAATTTTGTTTATAATTTAACCGGTATCAATTGGAAATTTGATGTAGAACATGTAACTGTTATTAACGCTTTCACGATTATTTTGCTTCAACTGCTTGTTTCATTTATCGTTAAAAGGACAAAAGCTCTGCCAACTATGTTGTTCGGAGTCGGTTTGGCAACCATCGGAATGGCGGTATTGTCATTAAGTACTAGTATATGGGTTTTCATTACAGGTATTTTTATTTTCTCTCTGGGTGAAATGACTGCACATCCGAAATACATTTCTTATCTGGGATTAATTGCCCCTAAGGATAAAAAAGCAACTTATATGGGTTTTGGATTTTTGTATGGAGTTTTTGGCTCTTTCATTGGAGGATATTTAGGTGCTTATCTTTATGTGAGATTAATTGACAGACCGATGATTGAGTTCATAAGGCAACAACTTGTTTTGAAGGGTTCAGATATAGTCCTGTCGGCTGATGTAAAAATTGACAAAGCACTTGAAGCCGCAAAGACTATTAATCTGGATACACAGGTAATTACCCAGTATGCGAACACTTCTGAGTTGTGGCTTTTGTTCAGCGGCATAGGTGTACTTTGCATTTTGGGTTTGTTGGCATATCAGAAATTCATTGGCACAAGAGAGGCATCAGATTTTAAATAATTATTGAATTCTTATGCTGATGGCTCTGTTGAAAAATCTTCCTTCAGGGGTTTTTTCAGGGTGTTTCAGGAATTTATTGTCAGTAATAATTTTGAATTTCGATTTAGTTATTTGGTTAATGTAATCTTCAGCGACTTTTGCTCTTTGTGTTGCAAGTTGGATATTTTGCTGTTCACTACCTAAAGCATCAGCACTACCATTAATGATAATAGTTGAGTTTTCGGGAATCCTTTGAACGAGTTGGTTTAAAAGCTCTTTGTTTTCAGGACTTAATTCACTGCTATTATATTCGAATCTAAGTACAGCATTGAAATTTTTCAGTAATAGTTCTTTGGGAATTATCATGAAATCATTTTTTGACAATCTGATATTTGCATTTCTGATAATATTCCTATAAGAGATTTCAGCAGAAAGTTCAAAAGTATCTGTATCAATATCTATCCTTTGTTTTACAGGAATATTATATATCCCAGGCTTTGGGCAAATAATCATAGTATCATAGAAAAAAGGCTCAAGAATAATTTCATTGAGTTCTTTTAAATTTTCATGTGTGACGCGAATGTTGATTTCACCAGTTACTTCGGCATATTTCTGAAAACCGACATATTCCTGGAGTGGTGCGTTATGGATTAAAATATCAGCTCTCTGGTTTTCCAGCTTTCCTTCTGGATAATCCTGATTAGATGGAAAAGCAGGTAACAGACTATAAGTTGTTTTGATTATTGAATCAGGAACACCCAAATTGACAAGAGATGTTTTGATGTTTTCAGCTCTTTTACGGGCTAATTCAATACCTTCAGGTTCATTTTGAATACCTGATGTTGCACCGTTTATAGTAATTTTCGCATTTGGGTTATTCTTCACAAGATTTGCAATTCTTAAAAGAATAAATTTACGGTTCTCAACAGCGTCACCATAAAATCTGGAAGGCAATAAAGTATCTTTGGTGAGATAATCCTTTGGTATTTCTGAAGAATTTGATTGGAAGAATATTGCATTTACTAATGGCAAAGTAGCTAAAAGCTCGTTTCCTGTTTGAATTTGTAAATTGAGATTATCCTTGATTAATTCAATTTCAAGTTTGGGCTGAGGGACTACAGTGTCTTTAATGACTATAATCGGTTCTGTTTTGGGTTTTTCGATAACGGGTTCTTTTGGTATTAAGATTTCTTGCTTTTCCATAATGCCAAAACGGAATCCCAAGTCTAATCTTATGCTGTATAAATTCCAATCAACATCGCTCGTAACTTTGTTTAGGTTGTAATCAAAAATTATTTGCTGGGAAAAATAATTAGATTCACTTACTTTAAGCAAGTTTTCGATTCCAATGGAAATGCCAAAATGTATCGGATTTATTTTATTAATAATGCCCTCTGTGATAAATCTTTCGTTTGAACCTGAGCTAATAAATTTAGCATTTTTTGGTGATAATATAACTTCTTTTTGATTAAATGTATGAACTATCGGAATCCCTAAGCGGAATGTCCCGGAAATTCTCAGAGGACCATTAATTAATTCATCAAGTAAGTTATATCGCAATTCAGGAAAGAATTCAATAAATGTTAGATTAGTTTGTAATCTATTTTCAGTTGTTATCCAACTAAGGTTTGTTGCTGTAATCTCCCTTGCAGGAATTTTTGAGTCGAGAGTAAAAACTCCGCTTCTATTCAGATAATTTGAACCGATGCCTAATGATAAATCCTCAGAAAGTTTTCTTTCGAGTGTTAGTCCTGCAGAAAAGCCAATACCTTTTCCTGACTTGAATACTCCACAGTCGTAAGAATTCTCGAATTTATTGAAAGATGAACTATATAGATTATTTGATATTCCGATTTTGGGATGAATTGATAAAAGTTCGTTGTAAATAATTCTGGATTCAGTTGTATCCGAAGCAAAAACATTACTCGAATACACTGAAATAAATATAAAATATAGAAATAGTCTCAAAATTATTTTCATACACCTTTTTTATCAAAATTAAAAATACTAAATTAAAAAAATATTATGAGTTAAATTGCAATTTATAATTTATGATTGATATTTAATTATATTGGGGAATAAGAAGTGATAGAAAAAAACGATAAAGATTCGTTGGAAATATATTTGAAAGATGCTTCAAATTATAAAGGAGATGCTTCAGTTTTATACATTCCTGAGAATTTAGAAGAACTTCAGAGTATTATCCATAAGTGTTATAGGGAAGAGCAAGCCATTACATTATCAGGTGCAAGAACTGGTTTGACGGGTAGTGCTGTACCGCTAAAGGGTGCAGTTATATCAACAGAGAAATTAAATAAAATACAAAATATAGATAAGCAAAAAAAGACAGCAATACTTGAACCAGGTGTTGTTATAGCTGATTTTCAGGAAGAAATTAAGAAAAACGACTTATTTTATGCTCCTAATCCTACGGAAACTAACAGCACAATTGGTGGTAATGTCAGCACAGCCGCTTCCGGTGCAAGAACTTTCAAATATGGAACTACAAGAGATTTTGTCAAGAAAATGAAATTGATTTTGGCAAATGGAGAAACACTAAACTTAACCAGAGGAGAGAATTATGAATCAAATGGTTTTATTAAGTTAAAGACAGAACAAGGTAATGAAATTAAAATTCAGATTAGAGATATTCAGATGCCAAATGTAAAGCATGCGGCAGGATATTATATCAAGAAGGGTATGGATGCGATTGATTTATTTATTGGTTCTGAAGGGACACTGGGCATAGTAGCTGAGGTTGAAGTCGGATTGGTTAAAATACCGGAAAATATTCTTGGTTTAATAATATTTTTTGATAATGAAATAGAAATGATTGAGTTTGTAAATCATGTTAGAGAAAAGAGTATTATCAATAATAAAACAGCTTATGAAAATATGGACGATGTGTCAGCACGACTCATAGAATTTTTCGATAATAAATCTCTTGAACTTCTCAGAAATAAGTTTCCTCAGATTCCTTTAAACACTTGCGGAGCAATATGGATTGAGCAGGAGTATAAATATGAAAATGAAAATGCTATTATAAGCAAGTGGTATGATTTGATTAATGAATATACAAAGTTTGGGGATTTAACATGGACAGCAATGAATGATAGCGAACATAGAAAACTTTCAGAATTCCGTCATGAGTTGCCTTTGCAGGTTTATGAATTGATTTCACAATATAATTCTATTAAAATTGGTACAGATTCAGCAGTACCTTCAAATTATTTGAAAGAATATTATTTTTACATAAAGAAACAACTTGAAGAATCGAATCTTTTATATTTTCTTTGGGGTCATATCGGGAACTCACATTTTCATGCAAATTTATTATCAAAAAATGATGAGGAATTAGTCAAAGCAAAAGAAGTTTACAAAAATTGTATTGCAAAAGCTCTTGAGTTAGGTGGGACGGTGTCGGCTGAGCATGGTATAGGTAAAATGAAGAAAGAATACTTATTTCAAATGTATGGAACTGAGAAGATTGATATAATGAAGCAAATAAAAAATTCCCTTGACCCCAAAAATATTTTGGGGTTTGGGAATTTATTCTGATTTAAATAATTAATTTCTGCTAAGGTCTTAAATCATCACATTCAACCCTGACTGTTTTGCCATCCGTTCCAGGTGTCGGTTCATTCATAAAACAAAAATAATAATCATCAGGATTTGGAAAAGCAGGAACAATAATGTCTAAAACAGTACTTGGTATTCCAGGATGATATTCTATTGAGTATTCAGTAAAGCTGACCTTGAATTTAATTTTGCCATCACCGTTGTTAGGATTATAGACAGTTATTTTATTTGGACCACCCGGAAGTTTAATTGGTTTTGTTTGCCCGGCTGGCATTTCGTTGCTTGTAATTTTTAATACAGATTCTGAGCTCATAAGTACTCCATGAATTATATTTATAAATCGTTAATTAGATAAAAAGATTATTACTTCAAATTATTATTCTTCTTCAGTACTGGCAGATTAAGGTATAATAACATCAGAGACTTTAACGACAACAGCTTTACCATCTTCATCCCAATTATGAAAACAAAAATAATTATCATCTGTCGGCTCATTGGGATTATTAAGAGTATCAGGTATATTGAATGTTCCACCCGGTTCAATTATCATTGGGTTATAATAAATGTAAACAGGTAAATCATTAATAAAAAATTCCACAGTTCCAGTTCCTCCATAAGGGTTAACCACAACTATTTTCTTTGGACCTGTTTTAATTTTTATTGGTTTTGATTGTCCTGCAGGAATTTCTGCAGTTGTTACGACTATCGGCATAATTACCTCAAAATAAATTAATAAATTGTTGATTAAAAAAATAATACAATACTGTTTAAACGAAATCATCAATATTGAGAAATACTGAAACCGGATTAGGACCAATAGCATTGTTAGTAAATTCATAAACACCGTCTGGTGGAGGAAAATCGAATACAGTACCAAGATCAACAGCTCCTGGTGAATAAGGTAATGAATGAGGTATTCCTAAAATACTGA
>RCNQ01000124.1 GCA_003731675.1 Bacteroidetes/Chlorobi group bacterium ChocPot_Mid | reverse complement strand
GTCATCCTGAGCTTCTCTCTTTCGGTCATCCTGAGCTTCTCTCTTTCGGTCATCCTGAGCTTGTCGAAGGATGAAAGTCATTTTTTCAGAAATATCATTTTCCAAACCCAAAAATACTTCATCAACACGATTAAAAAAAACAATTGCCGATTCAAAATTTGTTTCATAATGTTCAACTAAAGAATTCTTTAAACTATGATAAAAATCATTTTCGTTTCTTTCGGGTAAAGCATTATATAAATCTTCTGCACTGAAATATTTATCAATAGAATACTTGGAAGCTAAATAAAAAGCAGTCAGAACTAAACCAAATTCATCTTTTTCAGTCTCTGGCTTTGAAACATCTGAGTAATTGTTTATTGTCGAAAAGCTGTTTTCAAAACAATACTCACAAAGAAATTTATTTCTTAACGTCAGAAAAACAGTTTCGGAAATAAATCTTCTCTCCTTGCTTCCAATATACTTTTTCGAGCGGAAATAATTTGATGCAACCGTATCCGATGGCATTCCCGATTTATTGATAAACCCAATTAACTGGGCTGTATGAGATAAAAGCGTTGTTAATTTCATAATAAATTAAAACCGTAATTACTGTAAACATGCAAGATAATCAAATATCACACAATATTTATTTCAAATTATTTAAATAAATTTAATTTTAATTAAACCAAAATCAGAATCTAACAAAATAACTCCTTTTAAATTATTATTTTCCTTTTTCCTCAAATTTGTTTAATTTAAAATATAAATTTAATGAAATCTTTAAGAAGGTTATAATATGGATTTACAAATTACTTGGTTTGTTCTGTTATTGGTTCTGTTTATCGGTTATGTCGTTCTCGATGGATTTGACCTTGGCGTAGGAATGCTGCATCTGACAGCAAAAACTGACAAAGAACGAAGAATTATGTTCAACTCGATAGGTCCTGTATGGGATGCTAACGAAGTCTGGTTAATAACAGCTGGTGGTGCATTATTTGCAGCTTTTCCCGATGTCTATGCAACTGTATTTTCTGGTTTTTATGTGGCTTTTATGCTCTTTTTACTCGTAATAATCGGGAGAGCTGTCTCAATTGAATTTCGTGGTAAGGTTGAATCCGTTTTATGGAAAAAAGTCTGGGATTATGTCTTCAATATCTCAAGTTATCTTATTGTTTTGCTCTTAGGTTTAACACTCGGCAACATTGTCTCAGGTTTGCCTGTTGATTCAAACAAGGAATTTGCAGGGACATTCTGGGGATTGTTCAATCCTTATTCATTATTCGTCGCAATTACAGCAGTACTTTTTGTAAGACTTCACGGCAGAGTGTTTTTACTAACAAAAACCGAAGATAATTTATTCAATAAAATTCTTACCCGCTTCAAGCTTTTATGGATACTCTCTGTTATTGCATTTTTAGGATTAACCATTTGGACGATAGTTGCTCAAACTCAATTACTTGCAAATTACAATCACGTTGGTAGTCTGTACTTGATACCTGTATTAGCTTTCGTTTCACTTATATTTATATATCTTTTTGTGAAAACACGAAGATATTACAGTGCTTTTATTTCCTCATCATTGCTTTTAGCTTTCAGCATTATGCAGGCAGGAATTGGGATATATCCAAATCTTATTCCGTCGAAACCTATTGTGGAAAATAGTCTGACTATCTTCAATTCTTCATCATCAGAATCAACACTTTACACAATGCTGATTATTGCCTGTATTGGAATACCTTTAGTCATTGTTTATAAAATCATTATGTATTCAGCATTCCGAGGAAAAGTAAAATTAGATTCAAATAGCTATTAATAATTCAAATTAATTTATATTTTAACCACACTTTAATTAAATAGAAAATTATAAAAAGCTTTTTTAAAATTACAAATAATTTTGCAAATATAAATTTCTTTTGTATTTTAAATATTAAAAACATATTAATTTATTGACTTATGACCGATAATATAAAAAATCAACTTTTCAATAGTTTTGATTTAACAACTATTAAAACTAATCCTGATTTCAAAGAAGACAGCGTCAGGGAAGTGATTATATTACCTATTTTAAAAAAATTAGGTTATAAGCAGGATTCGATAGTTAGAAGCAAAAAGCTCATTCATCCTTTTCTTAAAACTGGCACAAGTAAACGACCAATAACATTAATTCCGGATTATGCTTTAAAAGTCGAAAATAATTTTGCTTGGGTGCTTGATGCTAAAGCACCGAATCAAAAAATCACTGATAGCGACAACGTTGAACAGGTTTATTCTTATGCAACTCATCCAGAAATCAGAGCTACCTATTTTGCTTTATGCAATGGTATAGAATTTGTCCTTTACCGAAGAGAGCAGACTAACGAACCATTTTTCTATTTCCAAATTGATGAAATTCAATATCACTGGGAAAAACTCAAACAATTACTTTCACCTAATAGTTTTCAAGCTGGTAAGAATTTCAATTATAATACTACAATTGCAACTGCACCCAAACAAGATAAATTTGATTATTTGACAAGACCTTTGTTAGAAGAGATTCCTGTAAAAAAGCAGGCTACTAAAAGACACTACGGAGTTCATGGATATTTCACCAAGCAAGCATGGAATGTTGTTGCAGAATATATTAAGAATTATTCTAAACCCGGAGATATGGTACTTGACCCTTTTAGTGGTAGCGGTATCACTCCAATTGAAGCCATGATGAACAACAGAAAAGCTATAGGTATTGATTTAAACCCAATGGCAATTTTTCTTGTTGATTCATTAATTGCACCTGTTAACGAAAAAGATTTTAGAGAAGCATTTCTTAGAATTAAATCCGAATATGAGAAAAAAGAACCAAAGACAAAAGAAGAAATAGAAAAAGCTTTAAAAAAGTATCCCTATCCCAAAGGTAATAAATTACCTAAAAGTTCTGATGTTGACACTGTTGAGAAACTATTTTCGAAAAAACAATTAGCTCAACTTGCTCTTCTCAAATATTTAATTAAAAAAGAAAAGAATATCAACATTCGAAAATCTCTACTTCTTATGTTTTCAGGTTTAGTTACAAAACATAACCTAACATATCATACATCCTCTTATGTTCTAAAAGAGGGTGGCGGAAATGCGGCACCTTTCCAATATTATAGATATAGAATAGCACCAAATCCCGTTAAAATTGATTTAATGAAATTTTTCAACTTGCGTTTTCAAAAAGTACTTGCTGCAAAAAAGGAAATGAATTATTTCATCAATGAAAACACTATCAATAATATTAAAGTAGTCAAAGGTACTGCTACAGATTTAAACTGGATACCAAAAGAAAGTGTTGATTATATTTATACCGACCCTCCTTATGGAAAGAAAATTCCTTATCTTGATTTATCTGTTATGTGGAACGCCTGGCTCGATTTGAAAGTAACTAAAGAAGACCTTGAACTTGAAGCAATCGAAGATGGTGAGATGGATAAATCAAAGAATGATTACAACAAGTTGATTGCACAAAGTATAAAAGAAATGTATCGCGTTTTGAAATTTGACCGATGGATGTCATTCGTCTTTGCACACAAAGACCCTGAATTTTGGCATTTGATTATTGATACTGCTGAAAGTTGTGGCTTTGAATATGTTGGTGCTGTCCCGCAAAAGAACGGTCAAACAAGTTTCAAAAAACGACAAAATCCTTTCACTGTATTGTCAGGTCAGTTAATCATTAATTTCAAAAAAGTTAGAAACCCGAGAGCAATAATGAAAGCTAATTTAGGTATGGATATTAGCTCAATAGTCATGCAAACTATCGAAGGAATTATTGCTAAAAACAATGGTGCAACACTTGAGCAAATTAACGATGAGTTGATTATCAAAGGGCTGGAATTAGGTTTTCTCGACTTACTAAAAAAAGAATACTCAGATTTAACACCAATATTACTTTCAGAATTTGTTTACGACTCTAAAAATGATTTATTTATTTTAAAAGATGAAACAAAATTCAAAACACAAATTGACGTTCGCCTCAGGATTAGATACTATTTAATTAGCTTTCTTAGAAGAATGCAAAGAGAAAACAAATTACCTACTTTTGATGAGATCGTGTTTAATATTATGCCATTACTGAAGAATGGTATTACACCTGAACATCAAACAATATTAAGTGTATTGGAAGATGTTGGAGTACATGTTAGTGAAAACAAATGGAAACTTAAAGATGCAGGTCAAACCAACTTGTTTGGATTATAATCATCAGTTTATCTGATTTATCAAATAATCAATCAAAATGCTTTTTAAATTTTATTGTAAAAATTTATTTCTCAGATTTTTTGTATTTTTGAATATATATAATAAAAATTATCTGAAATGAAAAGAATGTTTAAATTTATTTTAATCTTGAATTGGATATCAGCTATCTTGATATTATCCATCAAAATTTCTGCAACTGAAATTTCCTCACCTACAAAATATATCCCCCAACCATTCGATGTTACTCATTACGACGCAGAACTTGATTTTACCCAGTATCCTGCAACCGACATGAAGGGAGTATGCAGAATTCATGTCAATTGGCTCGAAAGTCCTGTCGGCAACAAATTCTATTTCCATCTGCGAGACTTGACCATTGATTCAGCATTCTACCAGAATATTAAAGTTGATGCAGTTGAAGTTGGCACAAAAGAAGATTCTACATATCATTTTGAAATAACGACTCCTCCACAGTTAAGCACCAGCTCTGCTACAATCACTGTATTTTATCATGGAAAAATGACTCTCGAATACAACACAAAAACTATGAAATGGGGTGGCGTACAATCAAGAGATGAAATCTTATTTGCAATGGGTGTGGGATTTTATAATAACTATGTCTCTGCGACACAGCACTGGTTGCCTTGCTACGACCATCCCTCAGACAAAGCATCATGCAGATTTAAATTCATTGTTCCTGCTGGAAAAGAAGTAGCTTCTAATGGTTTACTGATTGAAAAATTTCATCCTGATAATGGTACGGATGTTTACGTTTGGGAGCATAAGAACGATTGTGCTACATATAATTATACGTTTGCTGTGTCGGATTGGATAAATTTAAATTTTGGAAATGAAAACCTGCCAATGCTTGTATTTTGCAAATCTGTGGATAGCTCAGCCGTTGCTACTACTTTCAAATTGTTGCCAAAAATGGTTGAAAATTATGAAAATAAGTTTGGGAAATACCCTTTCGATAAAGTTGGCTATGTGTTGACACCAATTGGCTCTATGGAGCATGAGACAATGATTAGTATTAACCACTACCTTGGTAAAAATAGGGACACTGTAAACGAAACCGCTGCTCATGAGCTTGCTCACATGTGGTTTGGTGATATGGTTACACCCTATGATTTCCGTGATGCCTGGCTGAACGAAAGTTTTGCTACTTTTTGCGAGTCAATTTGGTATGAAAACCTTTTTGGTTCCACAGAATACCTTAATCATCAAGATGATATGAGGGGATTTTATATATCCAATCCAAGTGGAGCAAAAACCGAAGGTATATTTCCTCTTTACGACTTTCCCCGTACACCACCGTCATCAAATTACCCTTCTACGATTTATATGAAGGGTGGTAATGTTGTCGGTATGCTTAGGTATGAATTAGGTGATTCACTTTTCTTTTTAGCATTGCAGAAATATCTTAGCGAAAGAAAATATAAGAATGCAAATACTGATACTTTGCAATACTATTTCGAAACAGTATCACATAGAAGTTTGGATTGGTTCTTCAGCCAGTGGGTTTACGGCAAGGGTTGGCCTCAATTAGAAATCACTTTTAACCAGAAACCCAATGGTAAAACAATATTGCAAATAAATCAAGTCCAACCTGATAGTTTCGGGGTCTATATTAATTTACCAGTCTGGATTACTTTCGAAGGAACAAATGAAACAAGAAGCATTATTTACTTATTAAATAGCAAACAAGAAACATTTGAAGACGATTTTTGGTTTCAAGCAAATAGATTAATTGTCAACAAAGGACCTGATGTCCGTTCATTACTTGAAGTCAAAAGCTTAAATATCGTTTCTGTTGATGAAGAAAAAATTACAAATGATGTCGAATTAATACCAAATCCAGCAAATTCCCAAATGCTTGTGTCCTTTACAGCCGGTGATGGTTTGGTTGAAATAAAAGTATTTAATGAAACCGGTTCAATTGTTTTTAAAGATTCATCAGAATCAAAAAAAGGCAAAAATATCTATAATTTGAATACACAAGAATTACCTTCTGGTCAGTATTTTCTTGTTATTGACTACAATGGAATTTTATATCATAAAAAATTTATAATTTTAAGGTAAACAATGACAGCAGATGAAATAAAAAGAAATTTTGACAATGTAAAGCAAAGAGTTGCGAAAGCCGCTCTGTCATGCGGGAGAAATCCCGATGAAATTAAAATAGTTGCAGTCAGCAAATCACATTCTGTTGATACGGTAGCTAATGGCATTACAGCAGGAATCAAAATATTCGGAGAAAACTATGTTCAGGAAATGAAAGAAAAAATTGAACAGCTCGAAACCAGAAATATCGCACAACCTGAATGGCACTACATCGGACATCTTCAAACCAACAAAGTTAAATATATTGCCCCCTATGTTTCGCTGATTCATTCAGTAGATTCTGTTCATCTCGCAGAGGAAATCTCGAAACAGGCAAAGAAAATTAATAAAACAATTGACATACTCATTCAAGTCAATACATCTGGTGAAGGAAGCAAGTCAGGTTGCCAGCCACAGGAAACCTGCGATATATTCAGAGTTGTAAAAGATATTGAAAATATTAATGTTGTTGGACTTATGACTATCGGTTCTTTTTCCGATGACGAATTCATTTACCGCAATGAATTCAGACTCTTGAAAAGCATGAAAGAACAGATGAACGAAAAATACCCTGAAGTAAATGTTCGACATCTTTCGATGGGCATGACTCACGATTTCGAAGCGGCAATAGAAGAAGGTGCTACAATTGTTCGGATTGG
>RCNQ01000123.1 GCA_003731675.1 Bacteroidetes/Chlorobi group bacterium ChocPot_Mid | reverse complement strand
GATATTTTATTTCAAAATTAAGCCATTTAGGTTTATACTTTTTTGTAATTATATGTGCATCTATTAACCTCCTTTCAAATAATAAAATCCAAATCAATGATACTACAATAAACAGAGGTGTAATTTCCGAGATTAAGATTACAGGCAGTTTATCTGAGGCAAATGTTAATGATTTAAAAATCATTTTGGAATTCAACTATTTGATGATTGATATTAAGGAAGTTATCGGAAGTAGTGATTTCATAATGAAATGCCCAAAAATTGATACTGCTTATAACATTGACAATATCACTAAAACAAGCATGACCATTTCCTGCAACGATATTCAATCTATTGAGAACGGAGTTTTTTGTATTTTAAAAGTTGAAGGTTTGGCTTCTTCTGATTCTTTGTTGCTTTTGAAACCGATGAAGCTTATTGTTAACGGAAAAGAATCGGAAAATATTGAAACACGGATTGGTAAAATCTTTATACCAGGTACACCGATATTTCAGACTTTTCCGGAAAATATCGGAAATAATTTTCCAAATCCTTTTTTTGAAGAGACAATTTTCCCGATTAGTATTCATGAGCCTACTAAAGTAAAATTTTATATTTATACAACCGACGGCAGGTTTATTTTGTCTAACGAGAAACCAAATGAAATGCTGAAATTATCATTTTATAAGGACAGGACTGAAATACCAATAAGCAATTTGAATGAGAAACTGGAAAAAGGATTTTATCGGTTAAAGTTGTTGCCTGATAATATGCGTTTTGCCAGTGGGGAGTATTATTTGATTATGGTAACTAATCTTGGAGTTTATTTCAAGAACTTTATATATTTTAAATAGTCTATGAAGAGTATCCGAATACATATTTTCTTGTTGTTAATCATACTGACTTTGCTGAGTGAGCACAGTAATATATTATACAGTCAAATCAAAAAGAATACTACAGTATCAGATACTTTAGAAGTTACTAAGGATAGTTTAAATCAGAAGACTATTAAGTTGTTAAAAAATCCGGTCGGTAATGAATTCTGGCTATGCTTTGAAAGGAATTATAAAGAGACAGGGAATTTAAGTTCTGACAGATTGATTTTAGAGTTGTTTATAACTGGAGACTGGGATGCAAAAGTAAAAGTTGAAATTCCTGGGACGGGATTTAAATTTGATACAATAGTGCCTGCACAAACTGTTGTGAATGTTAAAATTCCACCTGAAGCTCAGATTTTATCGAGTGAAGTAATCGAAAAACTTTCTGTCCATGTAACTTCTAATACTCCTATTTCTGTTTATGGTTTGAACAGAAGGTTTCAGACGACTGATACTTATTTGGGATTACCTGTTGAGGTTCTGGGAACTGAATACCGTGCTATGTGTTATAGTGAATCAAAGGGTTTGGTTTCTCAGGTAGCAATCGTAGCTACTGAAAATAATACGAAAGTCAGTATAGTACCGAGTGCTAATACTATGAAGCACCCAAGGAATATTGAATTTAGCATAATTATGAACCGTGGTGAAGTTTACCAGTTAATTTCCAAATTAGAAACATTTTCAGAGTGTGATTTGACGGGGACTTTTATCAAAGCTAATAAAAAGATTGCTGTTTTTAGTGGTCACCAATGTAGCTATGTCCCAAAATCAATAATTGCATGTAATCATTTAATAGAGCAGGTGCCACCCATTCCGAGCTGGGGAAGGCACTTTTATTTAGGAACCTTTAAATCGAGATTGAGATATACTTACAGAGTTCTTGCTCATCAAGACAGTACAAGGGTTTTTGTTAATAATGAACTTGTAACTGAGCTGAAAGCAGGTCAATTTTTTGACAGAATTGAAGACCGTAATATTCAGTTAACAGCTACAAAGCCAGTTTTAGTGGCTCAGTATTCTCACGGGATGAGTGATGGTGATTCTGTCGGAGACCCTATGATGATTCTTGTTAGTCCGACACAGCAGTTTTTGAAAACATATAGGTTTGCAACTCCTGTTAATGGTTCGTGGAATCATTATATAAATGTTATTGTTCCCACTAATGCAATCAGCACAATGAGATTGAACGGAAGGATAATAAGTTCTTCTGATTTTGAGCAGATTGGTATTAGCAGATATTCTTTAGGGCAAATTAAAGTGCCTTTTGGGACACATACCATTACAGGAGCAGAGCCGTTTGGTATGTATAGTTATGGTTTTGGTTTTAAGGGTTCAGTAAAAGATGATGCTTATGATGCTTATGGTACGATGGGGGGACAATCACTGATTGAATATGAGATTGAGCAGGATTCCCTTCCACCTTATTCTGATATTAAATATTATTCTGATTCTACAAAAATGATTGTCCGAGATGACAGAATAGACGACAGTGGAATACGAGAAGTCAGGGTTATATCTGGTTTCGGTGTTGAAGCAGATATAGATGATGTTTTTATGGGAATACCTCAGGTGTCTGTAAAGTTGAGACCCTCTGTTCCAGAGGTACCAGGAAGAATTATTATTGAGACAATTGATGTTGCTTTAAATAAGTCACTATTTACTATTTGCTATAAGTTTGATGTAAGTAATGGTCGTTTTAATTTTTTCCTATCAGAAGGAACAGATGAGGATTGCAAGGTTGACCCGGGCATTCAAATAGGAGCTTTTGGTAATATTGGATTTAATGTTAATATTACAGATTTTGCACAATCCGATGGTTTGAAAGCTCAGGGAAGATTTTCTGAGGGTTTGGGTTTTGGTGGATATGGAGGTTTGATTATAGCAAGACAGCTTGAAGATAATCAGTATATTTCAGCAAGGTTGGTTTTTGAAAATAATCCGATTACTTTGAATGCTCCTGATACTGTAATTCAGCATGTGAGGGATTCTTTAAGCGGAGAAATGAAGGTATATCAGCAGGCAACAGACCTAACGATGAAATCCTTATTTATGAATCTGGGTGTTGCTTATGAGTGGTATTTGAAAAGACAGATTTATCTTTTTGGAGGGTTTAACGTAAGTTTACCATTAGATAAGGGGATTGAAGTAAGAAGGAAAATCATTGTTCCAACGGAATGGACGTATCCCGGAAATACCAGAGAAATGATTGACCCAACAGCACCGAGAGAATTAAGTTCAATTCAGTCTTTACGATTATCAATTTTTTGGGGAGTTGGTTTTTCTTACAATCTGAGTTACAGAATAAATGTTTTTGGTGAAGTGTTGTTCAATCACTATTTCAGTAGTATGATTGAAGACGGGGATTGGTCATTAGAACAAATGAAAATTCATCTCGGCTTTAGATACAGGTTTTTCTTTTTCCAATGAAAGTGATTTTTTCAGTTTCCTTTTTTAAAAAAATCACAGTTTATTAGAGAAATTATAAATTTCAGGTGTTTAATATGTGATTTTTATCTTTGAGCCAAAAAATAATGTTTTCGAATTGTTCATCGGTTATTTTCCAGTCTTCACATAATCTTTTGACAACTTCTTTTTCTTTGATGTGGTAGGTAGTATCTGAAAGCATAAGTTCAAGAATTTCGAGAAGAATTGATGTTTTGCTGACAAATGAGCTGCTAGAAAATTCCTTCAAAATCTCATCAAGATTTTTATTTTGAACTTTGTAATTTTCGATGTTCATTTCTTTGGAACAACGATTTATCCAGTTTTTTTCAATTGAAGAGAAATCAGCATCGCAGGCAGAAATGTAATGGGCAAGTTCGATGAAGTTTTCTTTTTCTTTTTGGTTCAGTACAGATAAAAACATATTTCACCTGATTTATTTATTACAATGATGTTTTTTATAAAATGAGAAAATAAGTATTTTTTTAGTGAGAGTCAAATTTTTTTATAGATGAGAACGGTAAAATGTCATATATTCTGTCATCATTTTGTATAATATCATGCCATTAGTTAATAACGAGATGACATTTTAATAATTTGTAATTGCATAGTTTTTATAGCACTTGGAAGTTGATTAGAAGATTTTGTCATCTTTGTCATCGCTTTTTTAAATTTAGCATTTATCTGTTATAAGCAAAAGAATGTTTTCATCGTGAAATATGGACATAGAATTTAGATTTTTAATTACTTTAAAAAATTCGATTTTTCAAGGAACAAGCTGAACAAAATTAGGTAGTGAGAATAAGATGTAATTTATTTTATTTTTAAAAGGTTTTTATTTTGTTTGGAAAATAATTTTTAGAAGTATTGGACGTGTATTTACTTTATGAAATTGGTTTCACTTTTTGGCTTTTTTTCCTTATATTGCATATCTATTTTGATTGGTTTATTAATAATATAGAGTTTATGAAACTTAATTTATTTGGTGGAAAAAATAAGGAGCATAATTATCTGGAATTGACTCCTTACAGGATACATAAGCATGAGGAACGTGAGGACGGGATGATAGATGTGCTGGTTCCGAGATTTAAGAGTGATTTTGCAAAGAAGTTTTTTTCGAGAGCTGTGAAGGGGTCTTATATTAAAGCTAATTTAGATGAGTTTGGAACAGCGACATGGCTTTTGATTGACGGAGAGAGGAATGTAGAGAAAATCGGAGCAGAACTTGTGGTGAAATTTGGAGACAAGGTTGAACCGGTTTATGAGAGATTGACAAGATTTTTAACTGATTTACATAGATATAATTTTATTTCATTCATAGAACTAAAAAAGGGTTAATAACCCGGAAAGGCAAATAATATGGCAAATGTATTAAAAGGGATTGAGCCACAAATAGTGTGGGATTATTTTGAGAATATACTTCAGCATCCACATCCTTCGAAGAAGGAGCATAAGCTTGCGGCTTATATAGAGTCATGGGCGAGGGAGCATAATTTTGAAGTATTGAAGGATAAAACGGGGAATCTGGTTGTAAGAAAGCCGGCAACTCCTGGTATGGAAGACAGACTGCCAATATGTATTCAAGGTCATATTGATATGGTTTGCGAAAAGAACAGTGATGTTACTTTCGATTTTGAGAATGACCCTATTCAAGCATATATTGACGGTGACTGGGTTACAGCAAAAGGGACAACACTTGGAGCAGACAATGGAATTGGTGTAGCAATGGGTATGGCAATAATGACAGGTGGTTTTGCTCATCCTGATATTGAGTTGCTTTGCACTTTGGACGAAGAGACCGGTTTGACTGGTGCGATTACATTGGGAACCGATATGCTTAAAGCAAAGATACTGATTAATTTGGATTCTGAGGAAGACGGAGCTTTCACAATTGGTTGTGCCGGTGGGATGAACACATCAGGTTCATTTAAATATATTGCGGAAAAAGTTCCGGCAGACTCTGTTGCTTATGAAGTAATTTTAAAGGGTATGCAGGGTGGACATTCTGGTATTGAGATTCATGATGGCAGGGCAAATGCTTTGAAGTTTTGCAACAGGTTTTTGAATAATGCGATGAAAAAGGTTGATATAAGATTGTCGAGTATCAAGGGAGGTAGTGCACACAATGCAATTCCGAGAGAAGCGTTTGCTGTTATTACGTTCCCATCGTCTAAAGAAGGTGATTTTCTTGCGTTTGTCAAGGAATATGATGCAATGATTAAGGCAGAGTATAAATCGAAAGAGCCGAATATTGTTTGTGAAGCAAAGAAGGTTGAATTACCAGCAAGAGTGATGGCAAGAGATATGCAGGGCAGACTTATCAGCTCGTTTTATGCAATGCCTACGGGGGTTTACAGAATGAGTCCTGATATTAAGGGATTGGTGCAGACATCAACGAATTTTGCAGTAGTGGACACGAGGGATAATGAAGTATTTGTTTTAACAAGTCAAAGAAGTTCAGTTGAAACAGAGAAGCTTGATATGGCGGCAGTTGTCCTTGCGGCTTTGGAACTTGGTGGTGCAGAGGTGAAGCAAGGTGACGGTTATCCTGCATGGCAACCGAATATGGATTCGAAAATATTAAAGCTTGCTTCTGAGGTTTATACGAAAAAATACGGACATGAGCCGAAGATTGAGGCGATTCATGCAGGGCTTGAGTGCGGATTGATAGGGGAAAAATATCCTGGTATGGATATGCTATCATTTGGTCCGAATCTTGTTGATGTGCATTCCCCTGACGAAAAGGTACAGATTTCGAGCGCAAAGAAGTGCTTTGATTTGTTGCAGGAGATAATAAATAATATTCCGAAGAAGTAACGGAATATATTTCGATTTAAATATCAGGATGACTAATTACCCGAGATAAATATTAAAAGGTAATGTTATCCTGATTTTTTTTTTTTTTATAAAATCAGGTGTTACGAAAGCGAGCTAACTCCTAAAAAAAAAAACACTTAGGAAATAATAATTTGGAAATTATTATTTTTATTATTAATTTTCTAAAAATAAAAAAAGCCCTGCTTCCCGAAGATTACAGAGCTTGTTCGCACGGACATTAAGTCCGAATACAAAGTTAAGAAACCTTTAGGAAATGGGCAAAATTAATTTTATTTGTCATAATAATTTAAAGGAGGATTTATGAAAAAAATTTATTTTATTCTAATTTCAATATTTTGTTCGAATAATATTTGTTTTTCAGATTTTAATACATATTTTGATATGGATTTAATCAGTCCATATTATATGGATATGTGTATTGAAGGTGATAAGGTTTATGCATGTGGTTTATTTGGTGTTGTCAATTACTCATTAGATAGAGGACAAACATGGCAAATAAGAACAACTTACACCGATGAAATGCTTAATAGTATTACATCTTTTGGTAATACCGTAATAACGGCAGGGACTGGGGGAATTATCCGATATTCAAATGATGGAGGAAAAAACTGGGGTATTCCAGAAAAAATAGTTACTGCAACAATAAAAAGTGTTGTCCTTATTGACGAATTAAATGCAATTGCTGTTGGTAATCTGGGTGTTATTTTAAAAACAAGCAATGGTGGAAAATCATGGACCCAGATATTTGGCATTTCAACTTCTTCAGATATTTTTTCTGCCTTTGTAACTGAATCAAAAAAAATCTTAATAGCTACAATTGATGGACAAATTTATAAATCTGATGATTATGGCGAAAACTGGATCAAAATAAGTATTCCTATCGGTTTTATAAATCCGAGAAAATTTTCATATTCTTATGATAAAGTAATTTATCTTTTAACAGATAATGTTCTACTCAAATCAATTGATGAAGGTGAAACATGGATATATTATAGTAATCCGGTTTACAAAAGTGACTTTTGTTCATTTACAGAAAACGGAAATGGATTTATCGGAGGTGCATTTTATAATTCGAGGTTACTCAGAATGGAAAAAGACACTTCGATTGTTGATACTATAAATGTAACTGAAAATTATGGAGAAATATTTAAACCTGCATTTAAAGATTTAAAATATTTTGATGAGAAACATGCAGTGGCAGTGGGAGTATATGGTGCCATATTTTCGACGGAAGATGCAGGAAAAACATGGAAACAGATATCATATTTTTATACATATCCACCCAATGGACAAATCTCTGCAATTTATTTTATTAATGATTCAATTGGATTCATGGGAACTGATCGTGAAAGTTTGTACAAAACCACTAATAAGGGGAATACATGGAATTATATAAGAAAAGATAAAAACAGAGGTGAATTAAGTAGCATATCAAGTATTTTTTTCTTTGATGAAAATGTTGGAATGCTAAAATCAGAACAATGGGATGGTACTTTATTGATTACTTATGATGGTGGATTAAATTTTATAAGGGATACAGTTTCAAGACAATTAAACGGTGCTACTTTTGGGTTTGATTTATTATATGATAGTACTTTCTTTTTTATTGGATGGAGATATTTTTACAATGTTGACCACACATATTATGGTTTACGTGAATTTAATGGAAGCTGGTTGAACAAAGGTGTTTTTGATAGTTGTCAATTAGCTTCAAGATATTTCTTAAGAAATAAAATATTTTTAAGTGGATATTTTATTGACTCTTGTAAATTACCAGAAGAACCATACATGTATTATAGAGGTTTAATTGTAAAATCTGAAGATAATTGCAAAACATGGAAGAAAACCTTTTTTGACACTATTGATGTAATCAGGTCTGTAGAGTTTGTTGATGATAGCTTAGGTTATGCTTTTAGTAATAGTTATATAAATGGTAAAGAGGATAGTACAATTGTTTTCAGAACAACTGATGGTGGTGAAAGCTGGCATTTCTTTTCAAACGACACAAATATAATTAGAAAAATTGCGATATTAAGAAACCATAATGGTAAGTATGCTATTGGGTATGGGAAGAATAAAAAATATCTTTTTACTACTGATTATGGAGCAACATGGTCACCACTACCAATTTCAACATCATATACTATCATGGGTATTTATGCAACTGATAATTATTTCTATTTAAAAGGAATTTGTGGTACATACAACATAATGATAAGAATTAAGCTCAAAGATGAATATATATCTGTAAAAGAAGAAACACAGTCTTTGCCAGCACCTTTGGCATATATGTCTTTGCCATATCCCAATCCTGCGAATGAATATACAAATTTTGATATTGTT